>JAEMRP010000055.1 GCA_016463265.1 Microbacteriaceae bacterium
CCTTCGGTGATATCGCCGTAGACCCCGATGATCACGCCGAACAGCACCGTGTCGTTGATCTTGCAACAGGACTTGAACTTTTTCACGCCGCCGCTCTCGTCCACGATGACATTATTGACAACAGCGATACGAGACGCGGCGTGACAACCGCGCACCGCCAATTCGAACGTCATCACATCGACGGTCGATTCGCAGGTTCGGCGACAACCTACGGCGCTTCCAGCGCTATCTTGCTTGGCGATCTTTTGTTGTCCTGGGCAGATGACCAATTCCTTGGGGCCACGATCGGGCTCGATCCCAACGTCGGCCAGGCCTACCGCGACGAACTTCGAACGATGCGGTCCGAAGTTACGGCCGGACAGTTTCTCGATAACCACGATACGGTCGCGTGGCGGACTATCGCCCACGAGGAATCGGTAGATCGCGCACAGCGCGTGGTGATTTACAAATCGGCAAAGTACAGCGTCGAAGCGCCTCTCATTCTCGGAGCAATCCTCGGCGGTGCTGCGCCAGACCTGATATCAGCGTTGAGAGGATTTGCCCTTCCGCTCGGCTTCGCATTCCAACTGCGTGACGACATGCTCGGCGTTTTCGGCGATGAAGCAACCACCGGAAAACCGGCAGGTGACGACCTTCGCGAAGGCAAGCGAACGGTGATGCTCGCTATCGCGCGGCAAAATGCGGATGGCGCGACGCTCACTGTCCTCGATGAACTGGTTGGTGACCCGCACCTCGAGCCGGCACAGATCGAGATGTTGAGGTCGACGCTTCACGCGACGGGGGCTGTCGCCCAAACGGAAGACCTCATCACACGGTCACGAGAGCGATCCCTCCGCGCCCTCGCCGAAATGGGCGTCGATTCATCGGTTGCCAAAGAACTCGGGTCGCTCGTCGAGGCCATCACCGTCCGGAGCGTCTGACACGACACACCTTTTGCGCCTAACTCGATTTCGACCTCACTCCCCCGACAATTAACGAGAGAGGGGGACTCAAGTGGGTGATAACACTCCGTCAAACTCGACTTCTCCAATCTTTGAAGGGCTCGTACCGGAGTTTTCGGCGCAACCACAGCGGACTCGACGCACGCGGTTCATCGCCGTCGTCGCGAGCGCACTGCCGATCTTCGCCGCTGCAAGCACGTCGTGGCTGGCTGGTGCGACAACCGTCACCGAGCTTGACCCGACTCAACAGCCTCCCGCTCCCCCTGAGCCGACCCCCCAAGAACTGATGGACGCCACCAGCGTGTTGGGTCAATCGACCCACGTCGTGCTGGCGGGCGAAAGCCTCAAATCGATTGCCGAATTGCACGGCATACCGACGGCTGCCCTCCTCGCCCTCAACGGGTTGTCCTGGCAGACGGCTGTCCACGAAGGGCAAGAACTCGTGGTCAGTAAACAACATCGAAAAACATTGGACAAATCGAAGGGAAAACTGCCCCTCCTTGCGGAGAGCCCAATGCTCGAGTCCGGTATTCGCGCCGACGAGCTCGGCCGAGTTGCAGACGGTGCGGTCGTCACGGCGTTGTCGACCGAAATGGTAACAAACGCGCGCATCATCATTCAGGTCGGACGCGAGCTCGGTGTCCCCAACTACGGAATTGTCATCGCCCTCGCAACGGCCGCTCAAGAATCACATCTGCGAAACCTCGACTATGGCGATCGGGACTCTGTCGGCCTCTTCCAACAGAGGCCATCATCAGGTTGGGGAACCATCGGTCAAATCCGGGACCCCCGCTACGCGGCGCGCGCGTTTTTTGGCGGACCCTCATCGACTACACCGGGCGCGACCAATGGGCTACTCGATGTGCCGAAGTGGCAACACATGTCACTCACTGACGCTGCGCAAGCCGTGCAGATCAGTGCCTTCCCTGAGGCATACGCCAAGTGGGAAGTCAGCGCGTGGAACTGGCTTTTCGACCTGACCTAATGTCGCACCCAATCAGCGCGTAACCAACTGAACCCAGACATACACTGGAAGATATGAGCGCTGAATCGATCGACCGTCTCGTCGGAACCGTGCTCGATGGTCGATATCGGATTGAGTCTCGTATTGCTCGGGGCGGAATGGCGAAGGTATATCTCGCTGAGGACACGCGACTCGAGCGGCAGGTCGCCATCAAGATTATGCATGACCACCTCGCTGACGATGGCGACTACGCGGTGAAGTTTATCCGAGAGGCACGGCACACCGCCCGCCTCGCGCACCCGAACATCATGTCGGTGTTTGACCAGGGCCACGTCGACGACACCCTCTACCTCGTCATGGAATATCTGCCGGGGATGACACTGCGTGATTTGCTCAACGATTACGGAACTCTCACCGTCGAACAATCTCTCGACATTACGCAAGCGGTCCTGCAAGCGCTTTCGGTGGCTCATCGAGAAGGTATTTTGCACCGCGATGTCAAGCCAGAGAACGTCATGCTTGTCAACGATGGCCGCATAAAGATTGGTGATTTCGGACTTGCGCGGCCCGTGAACAACGCGACGGATACCGGAAAGTCCCTTCTCGGTACTGTCGCCTATATCGCCCCGGAATTGTTGACGCGCAGTCAAGCGGACAACCGAAGCGACCTGTATTCCGTTGGCATCATGCTGTACGAAATGCTGACGGGCACGCAACCGTTCACCGGTGACACGCCGATGCAGGTCGCTATTCAACACGCTCAACAACCGATGCCGTTTGCTTCCGAATCCAACCCCACCGTGAGTCGCGCCGTCGATGACGTTATTCAATGGTCCACTCAAAAAGATCCAAAGAATCGACCCAAAGATGCCCGATCGATGCTCGACTCGCTCACGAGCGCGCTGACCCAACCCGACGACGCAACGACCCGAGTCATCGATTCCACTATCTCGTCTGCCCAGATTGAGGATTCCCGCGAAACACAGCGTGCACTGCCGACAATTCCCCCGAGCGCGGCGTTTGGTAGCCCACTCGGCTCTGCCGCACGGAATCCGACCCGAGCACGTGGGCGAGGCCTCCGAGTGGTTTCGCTCCTCATCGCGCTCCTGGTGATTGTCGGCGGTGGCGCTTCGGTGTGGTGGTTCCAGTCCGGGCCGGGGTCGCTCACCACGAGTGCCACAATCGCCGGAATGTCGATTGACGACGCCACCGATACCCTGACGACCGCCGGCTTCGTGGTCATTGACCCCGTTTCCGAGGCGTACCACCCTGACATCCCCGAGGGTATGGTCGTGGGCACTTATCCCGAGATTACCTCGGGAATGCCCAAGGGCACCGAAGTACACCTCGTTGTCTCACTGGGACTCGAGCCGATTTCGTTCCCCGACTTCGACAACGTCACCGTCGTCGATTTCTCCGCTCAACTTGCAAAGTTAGGAATTGGGGTCGTCAACACCTCTAAGGAGTTCCACAAGTCGATCGCCGCGGGTCAGGTTCTCGCGGTGTCACGTGCGGACGGGTCCTCAATCTCTATTGGAGACACGCTGTATTCAGGCGACTCTGTTCTGCTCACTGAATCGGCGGGACCTATTCCAGCCGTCGCAGGGTTGACCGTTGAGCAAGCAACTAACGCTCTCCGGGCCGTCGACCTCACGGTGAGCGGACAAACAACGCTGGAATTCTCCTCGACAGTGCCGTCAGACATGGTGATTTCGGTGGTCGCCGCCGGCGGCGTCATTCATCCCGGTGGCTCTGTGTCGCTCGTCGTCTCGAAAGGTCCCGAGCTCGTCTCGGTGCCCGGCATCGCGGGGATGACGATTGCTGCCGCCAAGACGTTGCTCGAGAATCTCGGCTTTGCGGTTACCGTGATTTCCGAAATCCCCAAAAAGCACTGGGACGAAACGTGGGCGGAAGCTATTTCCACTGATCCGACTGAAGGGACCGAAGCGCCGAAGGGCTCCACCATCACCCTTCAGGGAAAAATCTAACGTCAGTTTCCGAGTGGCATGAAGATCAGGCTGATCGCTAACCCGAACATGATGATCGCGATCATCGTGTCGAGAACTCTCCAGAATGCGGGCTTGGTCACGTAACGCGATAACGCCTTCGCGCCATAGGCAAGGCTGAGAAACCACACGATGCTCGCGACCGAGGCACCGAGCGCAAACCACCATCGTCCATCACCGAACTGCGACGCAACCGCGCCGAGAAACACCACGGTATCGAGGTACACGTGCGGGTTCAAGAGAGAGAAAGTCACCGTCGAAACGAGTGCACCGGCGAGCGTCGCGGTGCCCTGGCCGGAGACGTCCATCGATGCCCCTGAATTTGCACGTCGGAGTGACGAAATTCCAAACCAAATGAGGTAGCCCGCACCGAGCCACCGCACGAGACCCAACAGGACGGGCAACGACTCCAGCACAGCACCGAGCCCGGCAACGCCGAGTGTGATCAGTGCGACATCGAGAAGCGCGGACAACAACGCAACGGGAAGTACAAATTTTCCCGCGAGCCCCTGTCGGAGAACAAATGCGTTTTGAGCACCGAGCGCGATGATGAGAGAGAGTCCCGTGAACAGTCCCGAAATCAGTGCAGGCGCGACCGTCGTCACGCGAGTACGGCGAGTTCCTCGGCGACGAGGAATGCGAGTTCGAGGGATTGCGTGTGATTAAGGCGAGGGTCGCACAACGATTCATAGCGAGATGCAAGAGTCGCTTCATCGATCATTTCCGAGCCGCCGAGACACTCGGTGACATCATCACCGGTCAATTCGACGTGAATTCCGCCGGGGAACGTTCCCACGGCACGATGTGCTTCAAAGAATCCCGTGACCTCGTCGACAACGTCGTCAAAACGACGAGTCTTGTAACCATTCGGCGTTGTGATTCCGTTGCCGTGCATCGGATCCGACACCCAAACCGGAAGCGCATCGGTCCCCTTGACAGCTTCCAATAGTGGGGGAAGCGCGTCGCGAATGACACCCGCTCCCATGCGAGTGATGAACGTCAGACGGCCGGGGGTTCGGTTCGGGTCCAGAATGTCAATCAATCGGCGAACCATGTCGGGGGTGGTCGATGGACCCAACTTGACGCCAATTGGGTTCGAGATACGCGAGAAGAAATCGATGTGTGCGCCGTCGAGGTCTCGTGTGCGCTCGCCGATCCACAGAAAGTGTGCGGACGTGTTGTAAGGATTCCCCGTGCGCGAATCGATGCGTGTCATCGGGCGTTCGTAATCCATCAGCAGGCCCTCGTGGGAAGCGTAGAACTCGACACGCTTGAGTGAATCAAAATCGGCACCCGCTGCCGCCATGAATTTAATGGCTCGATCGATGTCTTTCGCAACCGTCTCGTAACGCTTATTGGCGGGGTTCTCGGCAAAACCCTTGTTCCACGAGTGCACCTCTCGAAGGTCGGCAAAACCACCCTGGGTGAAGGCGCGGATGAGGTTCAGTGTCGAGGCCGCCGTGTGATACCCGCGCATGATTCGGTTGGGGTCTGCTTCACGGGTTTCGGGGGTGAAGTCGTACCCGTTGACGATGTCACCGCGATATGCGGGAAGCGTCACGCCGTCGCGAGTTTCGGTGTCGCTAGAGCGCGGTGTTGCGAACTGCCCGGCCATGCGTCCCATTTTGACAATTGGCATTGACGCGCCGTACGTGAGAACGACAGCCATTTGCAGAATCGTTTTCACGCGATTGCGGATCTTGTCCGCCGTCGCGCTGTCGAAGGTTTCTGCGCAGTCACCGCCCTGCAACAAAAACGCTTTGCCGCTTGCGACTCGGGCTAGGCGATCCGTTAGCTGATCAACTTCACCAGCGAACACGAGTGGAGGAAGTTTCGACAGTTCCGAGGTGACGCGGGCCAGTTGCTCAGAGTTTCCCCACGCAGGTTGCTGATTGATGGGCAGGTCACGCCACGCATCGAGCCCCTCCAACACCCCGGGGGCTACGCTCACTATCGGTTCGGTCACAATCGTCCTATCGCCGTAAAGAGCTCCAGCCTACCGAACTCTAGGAAACGGACTGTCGAGCGCGGCGGGTGCTCGCATACTCGTCAACGTACGCTTGCCCGGAAATACCGACAATCTCATGCATGATTTCATCCGCGATAGCACGAAGGACGAAACGATCGTTTTCGTAACCCGCAAATCGCGAAAAGTCGAGCGGGCGCCCAAAGACAAGGCCAATGCGTTGCACTTTGGGAATCTTCGCCCCAATCGGCATGACTTTGTCCGTGTCAATCATTGCGACCGGGATGACCGGAACCCCCGACTCAAGGGCCATTCGGGCGATTCCCGTTCGACCTCGATACAGACGTCCATCGGGGCTACGCGTTCCCTCGGGATAAATACCGAGAAGTTTTCCCTGCGACAGGATGTTGACACCCGTGTTCAGTGAGTCCTCGCTAGCCTGGCCGCCGGATCTGTCGATGGGGAGCTGCCCTGAGGCCAAAAAGAATTGTCGAACCAGCCATCCCTTGATGCCGCGTCCAGTGAAGTATTCCGATTTTGCAAGAAACACAACCGGCCGACGCAACACGAGCGGGAGGAAGACCGAATCGATGAAAGACAGGTGGTTACTGGCGAGAATCGCCG
>JAEMRP010000234.1 GCA_016463265.1 Microbacteriaceae bacterium
AAGTACTCAACTACCCGTTCCACTCGTTCGAATCACCGACGATTTCGCTCGCACGTTCGGGTGACGCGTTCCAAAACAGTTTTTTTCAAAACCTCATGTTTATCACGCAGTTGGTTCTCGACCTCCAGTCGGGGACTATTTCTCAAAGCCCACCCGATCGCGAAACGCTGGCGACTGAAATCTTGAGACAAAACCCCATGGCGCTTGTCCACGCGTCGAACATCGGTACGGCAACGGCGGGATCGGTGATGTGGTTGTCAGGAAAAATGGACGTCTTCCCCCAGCCACAGGAAATTCGCGATTTTACGGACGCGGCTCTCAAATGGCAAGTTCAGCACTTGGTCAACAGCATTCCCGTTAACTAAAACCCGTCACCTCTGCGCAACAATAGGGTGACACGACGGCGAAAGGACTCGACCATGGTTGCTGACAAACTGATTTCTTCTGGAGGTCCGTGGGAAGACATTATTGGCTACTCTCGAGCGACAGTCGCTGGTCCGTCGGTTTACGTCTCAGGCACAACAGCCACGGTGAACGGCGAACTCCAGCACGTCGGCGACGCATACGGTCAGACCAAGGTCGCCCTTGGCATCATCACAGCAGCACTCGCCGAGGCTGGGCATTCCGTGACCGACGTCGTCCGCACCCGCATGTTTTTGGCCAACGCGTCTGACATGGACGCCGTTGGTAAAGCTCACGGCGAGGTGTTTGGCTCGATCAAGCCCGCCGCAACAATGATTGCAGGCCTAGACTTCATCAACCCCGACATGCTCGTCGAGATCGAGGTCGACTCGTACAGGGTGTGAACCGTGAGGCCCGCTGGATAGGATTCGCTCATGCTCATGGATAACGCGATCACACGTCACGGCTTCGCGAATTTCCGAGAGTTGCATCGCTGGTCGATCGAAAACCCCGGCGATTTCTGGCGCGAGGCGTGGGACGAATTGGGAATCGTCGGAGTACGCGGCGAGCGGACGACGCATGGCGGTGGGTTCGAAGGGACGGAATGGTTTCCCGACGCCCGGCTGAACATCGTCGACACGTTATTGGCTGGGGATCCGTCGTTAGTGGCACTGATTGCGCATGCCGAGGATTCACCTCGACGATCACTCACTCTCGGGGAACTCCGCACAAACGTTGCTGCGTGCGCGTCGGCACTTCACGCGTCTGGAGTTCAGGTCGGCGACCGCGTCGTGGCGTGGACACCGAATGTCGTCGAAACCGTGATTTTCGCTCTCGGCGCCCTGTCCATCGGCGCCGTCGTGAGCACGGCATCAACGGACTTTGGTCCCGCCGCTCTTGTTGATCGATTTGGTCAAATCGAACCGACCGTCCTCTTGGCCGCGGCCTCCTCCCGCTATGGCGGTAAAGAAAACTCCCTTGAAGATTCGATTGCACAGGTTGTCAGTGAGTTACCGACGCTCTCGACCGTTGTTGTCATTGGCGCGAGTGTCGTGCACACGACGTGGACTGAGTGGCTTTCACCACACCTCGGTAGCGAGTTGCTTCCCACCCCACTTCCTTTCAACCATCCGGGTTTCATCCTGTTTTCGAGCGGGACGACGGGTCGCCCCAAGTGCATTGTCCATTCGGCAGCGGGCGTGTTGCTCAAGGTTTTGAGCG
>JAEMRP010000235.1 GCA_016463265.1 Microbacteriaceae bacterium
GCGCAGCGGGCGACGACCCGAATAAAGACATCGAAATCCTGATCGGTCAACTCGTGAGCATCAATGGCGCCAAGTTATCCAAGCGTGCCGGCAACGTTATTGAACTCAACGACCTGCGTGAGTGGCTCGGGACCGACGCGCTGCGGTATTCGCTCGCCCGGTACCCCGCCGATTCGCCGTTGTCGCTTGACCCGGAACTCCTGACCAAGAAGTCGAACGACAACCCCGTGTTCTATGTGCAGTACGCGCACGCTCGAACCTGTGCCGTCGCACGGAACGCGGTCACCGCTGGTGTCGACCGATCGGTGTTCCGCGCCGAACTACTCGGCCACCAAACGGAGGCCGACCTCGCGAACGCGCTTGCCGATTTCCCTCGCGTTGTTGCGCAGTCGGCGACCCTTCGCGAACCACACCGCGTCGCCCGGTACCTCGAAGAACTCGCGGCCTGCTATCACCGCTGGTACGACAATTGCCGTGTGACGCCGCTCGGTGACGACGAGGTCGACGACGCGCACCGCACGAGATTGTGGCTCAACGATTCCGCCGGCCAGGTTCTGCGAAACGGTCTCGACCTGCTGGGTGTCAGCGCACCGGAGCGCATGTGAGCCAGTTCACGCCAGAAAAGAGCGCCGCGATTCGCGCGGAGTTCCCTCAGCTGTCGGAAGCCGTCAGTGGGCATCCGCTCGTCTACCTCGACACGGCGGCGACGAGCCTTCGCCCGCGAATTGCGGTCGACCTCGAATCGGAATTCGCGCTGCGCCACACCGCCGCGGTCAATCGGGGTGCGCACTCTCTCGCCGCCGAAGCGACCGAGGCCTATGACGATGCACGCGCGTCGATCGCCGCATTCGTCGGTGCACGACCGAACCAACTCGTCTTCACCGCTAACGCAACGGAGTCAATCAACCTCATCGCCCTCGCCGTTCAATTGGCGTCCGCAGTTGGTGCACCCGCTCGATTTTCTCTCGCCACCGGTGACGAGATCGTGGTGTCCGAAGCGGAACACCACGCGAACCTCATTCCGTGGCAAGAGGTTGCCCGACAGACGGGCGCGGTGATTCGCGTCGCCCCCATCACGGATGGCGGAGAGTTGACTGCCGAGGCTGTGAAATCGGTCATGTCCGACCGAACCCGAATCGTCGCGTTCTCGGCCGTATCCAACGTCCTCGGAATAACGAATCCCGTTCGCGCCATCTCCGACGTCGGCCGGGCCGCTGGTGCGATAGTCGTCGTCGACGCGTGTCAGTCCGCCGCGCACGGACGCCTCGACGTCGACTCGTACGGCGCTGATTTCGTTGTGTTCTCGGCTCACAAAATGTACGGCCCGACGGGAATCGGTGCGTTGTGGGGAACGACAAAAATCCTCGCCGAGATGCCGGTCGTTCTGACGGGTGGCGCCATGATTACGCGCGTCGACTATGACTCGTCCGATTACCTGCCCGCGCCGGCAAAGTTCGAGCCGGGCACCCCGCGACTCACGCAGGCAATTGGCTGGGCGGAAACGCTCCGTTTTGTCGAGTCAATTGGTGTCGACGCAATCGCCGCTCACGAGGAAGCGCTCGGCTCTGAAATGTTTGCCGGCGTCGCTGACATTCCGAACGTTCGAATCCTGGGCACCGC
>JAEMRP010000056.1 GCA_016463265.1 Microbacteriaceae bacterium
GGATTGCCGGACTCCTCGCGTGTCTCGTCCTCGCCGGGGTTTTCGCGGCGTTGGGACAGTGGCAGGTGGAACGCGCCATCGCCGAAGCAACGATCGTCGAGGTCGACACCGAAACCCCCGTGCCCATCACGTCGGTTCTTGAACCCGGAGCTGGTTTGCCGTTGACCGACGGAGGTCGCCGTGTCACGGTGACCGCGACGTGGACGCAGGAACGGATTGTTGTTCTCGACCGCCGCCAGGGAGGCGACATGGGCGAGTGGCTCGTCGCGAACACCCGCACGGCCGACGGCGCGTGTCTTCCCGTGGCCATTGGGTGGGCGTCTAGCGTGAATCCCGACAATTTCATCGTGATCGACGATTCGCCGTCCCCGCTGATCGGACGACTCGTGCCCAGTGATGACCCGTCGACGGGCGACTATGACAACGGCCGCCTGACCATCGTGTCGAGCGCTGACCTCGTCAATCGCTGGGACTGTGACACAATCTACGACGCATTCCTCGTGCTCGACACCGCGCATCCCCCGCTCGAGACCATCGTGTCCGTCACGCCGTTGCCACAGGCCGCGCTCAACTGGCTCAACATCTTTTACGCGATCGAATGGGCGTTCTTCGCCGTCTTCGCTCTCTATTTCTGGTACCGACTCGTCGCGGACGCCGTCGAGCGGGAAGCGGAAGCGGCTGTCGGACTCCAAGCCTAGAATTGGCGTATGGCGATTGACCGCGCAAAAGCCCTGAAGGCAGAGAAGACGTTTCGCGTCGCTGCTTACATCACGGGCACGATGTTGCTGTTGTTGACCGGAGAGATGGTCCTGAAGTACCTTTTCGGACTCGAGATCGAAGGGGGCGGCCCGTTCGGAATCGTTGCACTCGTTCCCGTCGACACAGTGGTCGCCGCAAACATCTCGACGATTATTCTCATTGTGCACGGCTGGCTGTATGTCGTCTACCTTCTCGGGTGCTTCCAGTTGTGGTCGGCGATGCGCTGGCCGCTCACCTATTTCCCTGTCCTCGCACTGGGCGGCGTCGTGCCGCTGTTGTCGTTCATCACCGAACGTCGCGTCCGTCGAATGGTTGACGAGGGAACTCGGTGACAACCCACCGTCCCGTCCTCGTTATTGACTTCGGGGCGCAATACGCGCAGTTGATTGCGCGTCGAGTCCGCGAAGCGCACGTGTACAGCGAGATTGTTCCGCACACGGTCACGGCGGCCGAAGTGGCCGAAAAGCAACCTCTCGCCATCATTCTGTCCGGCGGCCCGTCGAGTGTTTACGAAGCCGGTTCGCCGTCGCTCGACCCTGGAATCGTTGCTCTGGGTGTTCCAGTCTTGGGAATTTGCTACGGTTTCCAGGTCATGGCGCAGCAACTCGGTGGCGAAGTGGCGAATACTGGTTTACGCGAATACGGCGCGACCGAGGCTCGGGTGTCCGCCGGGGTTTTGTTCGCCGAACAGCCGGCCACGCAAACCTGCTGGATGAGCCACGGTGATTGTGTGGAAACGGCACCGCCCGGATTCACGGTCACCGCATCGACCGACGCGACACCCGTTGCGGCCTTCGAAAACACCGAGACCCGGATGTTCGGTGTGCAGTGGCACCCCGAGGTCGTGCACTCCGATTTCGGTCAGCGGGTCCTCGAAAACTTCCTCTGGAACGGTGCGGGAATTGCGCCGGACTGGACGAGTGGCAACGTCATCGACGAGCAGGTTGCGTCCATCCGTGCGCAGGTCGGCGATGATCTCGTCATCTGTGGACTGTCAGGCGGTGTCGATTCGGCGGTTGCGGCGGCACTCGTGCACAAGGCGATCGGCGATCAACTGATTTGCGTCTTCGTTGACCACGGCCTACTGCGCGAAGGAGAACGAGAACAGGTCGAGCGGGATTTCGTGGCCGCCACTGGAGTTCGACTCGTCACTATCGATGTCGCGGACAGGTTTCTCGCCGAGTTGGAGGGCGTCACCGACCCCGAGACCAAGCGCAAGACGATTGGTCGCGAATTCATTCGCGCGTTTGAGAGCGCCGAGGCCGACCTCGTCGCCGAGGCCGCAAACGCTGGCAAGAAGGTCCGATTCCTCGTTCAAGGAACGCTGTATCCCGACGTGGTCGAGAGCGGTGGGGGTAGCGGCACAGCCACCATCAAGTCGCATCACAACGTCGGTGGACTGCCCGAAGATCTTCAGTTCGAACTCGTCGAGCCGCTTCGGCAACTTTTCAAGGACGAGGTGCGCGCCATCGGTCGTGAGCTCGGACTTCCCGAACTCATTGTGGGCCGCCAGCCGTTCCCCGGCCCCGGCCTGGGAATTCGTATCGTCGGCGAGGTCACGAAAGAGCGTCTCGATTTACTCCGCGCCGCCGATGCGATTGTTCGCGCTGAACTCACTGCCGCCGGGCTCGACCAGGACATTTGGCAGTGTCCCGTTGTTCTTCTCGCCGACGTCCGTTCGGTCGGAGTCCAGGGTGATGGCCGCACTTACGGACACCCCATCGTTTTGCGTCCCGTGTCGAGCGAAGACGCGATGACCGCCGACTGGACACGCGTCCCCTACGACGTACTCGCCAAGATTTCAAACCGAATTACCAACGAGGTGAAAGACGTCAATCGCGTCGTTCTGGACATCACCTCGAAACCCCCCGGCACCATCGAGTGGGAATAAGAAAAAGGCGCCGAGTGCTCGGCGCCTTTTTCGTGAAAGGGTGACTAGTCGTTACCGCGGAAGATTGCAATCATTCGCAGGATTTCGAGGTACAACCAGACGACGGTGACGAGGATGCCGAAAGCGCCCTGCCAGGCGTAGACCGCGGGAACACCGCGCTCGGCGCCGAGCTTGATTGATTCGAAGTCGAGCACGAGCGAATACGCTGCGAGGAACACGACGACGACACCGATGATGAGTCCGAGCGGGATTCCCATGATGTTGGCCGAGCTCAAACCAAACTGAGCGTCACCGGTCACGCCGGTTGCCATGAGGATCATGTTGACGACCTGGTAGACAAGGTAGCCGACCATGGCGACCGTAACGACCTTGGTCATGCGTGCCGACGAGCGGAAGCGCCCAGAGAGGAAAAGGAACAGGGTGACACCGATGACGCCGAGCGTTCCGATGACCGCCTGAGTGACGATTCCGTCCCACATCGAGTTGAAGACCATCGAAATCGCGCCGACGAAGATTCCCTGCAGAACCGCATAGGCGATGATGAGGCCGGGCGACGGAACCTTCTTGAAGGTGTTGACGAGACCGAGGACGAGTCCACCGACAAGGCCGACGATCATGACGGGGAACGACGCGAAGGTCCAGCCGATGTACGCACCGCCGATAAGAACGGCGAACGCGAGGACCGTCTTGATGATGGTGTCCTCGACCGTCATGCGTCCGGTCTGACCCGCCGTGGCGGCGGGCATGTCGTAGGCCTGTTCGAGTGTCGCCGAGTCGTCTTTCGTGGCGGTCGGCGTCTTCGACGCGTTGGGGCCGTACATGGCCTCGAGTTCGGAACGCGACACCTGTCCGGGGCGGAAGGCGGCGTTGCGCGAGAAAGCGGGATTGGAATTCATGGACACTCCTTTAATTGCTGGGCGAATACTCAACAACTCTAGGGTGAGAAACCTAAGAAACCCCTGAGAGGTTAGAGAGTCACCCACCACAGATACAACATCACACCGCCGACAATCCACACCACGGTTCCAACGGCTCCGAGTGCCATCGCGATGATGCACAGGCGCTCGCCCTGCTCGCGTGAGCGGCGAATCTGCTCGCGGGCGAACCAGCCGAGCGGAAGTGCCATCGGGGACATCAGTGCGCCGAGAATCACCGCGAGGACGGCGGTCGGGTTGGTGCGCGGGGTGGCGGTGGTTTCGGTCACGTCGTCACTCTATTCACCCTTCGCATCGGTGTCGGTGAGGGCGCGTAAACTTGGGTCCACATGTCGAACTCTCCCACCGCAGTCGATCCTGCCGATCCGCTCCTCGAGGGGCTGAACCCCCAACAAGCGCACGCCGTTGCGCACCGCGGGCCGGCTCTGCTCATCGTTGCGGGGGCGGGGTCTGGAAAGACGGCCGTCCTCACGCGCCGAATCGCCCTGTTGCTCAAGAACCGCGAAGCCTGGCCGAGTCAGATTCTTGCGATCACGTTCACGAACAAGGCGGCCGCGGAAATGCGCGAGCGCATCGAGATGTACATCGGCGACGAATCTCGAGGCATGTGGATTTCGACATTCCACTCGGCGTGTGTGCGCATTCTTCGCAACGAGGCCGAACGATTCGGGTTCCCGCAGGCGTTCACGATTTACGATTCGGCGGATTCGAAGTCGCTCGTCAAGCGAATCCTCAAAGAATTCGAAGCGGACTCGATGGGGTTGACGCCCGGTGGCGTTCTGTCGAAGATGTCACGACTCAAGAACGAATTGATTGACGTCGACGGTTTCGCGAGCCAAGCGAACCCGAACGATCCGAACGAAATGATGTTTCTTGAAATCTTCCGCCGTTACACCCAGGAACTCCGACGCGCGAACGCATTCGATTTCGACGACCTCATCGGCCAGACCGTGTTTTTGTTCCGCGCGTTCCCCGAGGTTCGAGCTTTGTACCAGCGCCGATTCCGCCACGTGTTTGTGGACGAGTACCAAGACACCAACAAGGCACAATACGAACTGATTCACGAACTCACCCGACCGGTGAAACCCGAACACGTGCCGGTCGAGACCCCGCCGGTGCTGTACAACACTGAGGGCGGCATCGATGCGGCGACTCTGACGGTAGTTGGTGACTCCGACCAATCGATCTACGCGTTCCGAGGCGCCGACATACGGAACATCCTGGAATTTCGCCAGGACTTCCCCGGAACGGATGTCGTCGTTCTGGAACAGAACTACCGCTCGACGCAAAACATTCTCGACGCGGCCAACGCCGTGATTGGCAATAACTTCGACACGTCGATGAGCAAGCGCCTCTTCTCTGATCGCGGACCGGGCGAGCGCATCACCGGGTTCACCGGCGTGACCCAACACGACGAGGCACAGTTCGTCGCTGACGAAATCGATAACTTGCACACCGGCGGGATGGCGTATCGCGATGTGGCGGTGTTTTATCGAACGAATGCCCAGACGCGTGCCCTCGAAGACGTGCTCATGCGGTCGGGAGTTCCCTACCGACTCATCGGCGGAACCAAGTTCTACGAGCGCATGGAAATCAAAGACGTATTGGCCTACCTTGCGGCAGTCGCTAACCCCGACGATGGGCTCGCTCACCGTCGCATTCTCAACACACCTAAGCGTGGGATTGGTGACGTCACGGAATCGGCAATTCAGCGGTTCGCTGACGACAACCAGATTTCATTCCGCGAGGCGATGCGACAAATCGAATCCGTTGGGGTTGCCGCGCGGGCCACCGCGACCGTTCGCGAATTCGTCAACTCACTGGACCGGATTTCCGACACGGTGGCAACCGCGAAAGTCGTCGACGTTCTTATCGCGTTGCTCGAGGCGACGGGTTACCTCATCCTTCTCAAGGAAAGCCGCGACCCGCAAGAAAACGCTCGCGCAGAGAACGTTGAGGAACTCGTCGGACTCACTCGCGAATTCCAAGTCAAGTCGCCCGAGGGAACGCTCATCGACTTCCTCACCGAAGTTGCGTTGTCGTCCGCCGCGGACGACCTCGACGACGAATCGGGAACCGTCAGCCTCATGACACTGCACACCGCGAAAGGGCTGGAGTTCGACGCGGTGTTCATCACAGGCATCGAAGAGGAAATCTTGCCCCACCGCATTTCGGTTGCCGAGGCAGGCGGAATCCAAGAGGAACGTCGACTGTTTTATGTTGGAATCACGCGCGCGAAAAAGAAGTTACACCTGTCGCTCGCGACGTCACGAGCGACGTTCGGCGAAATCGCGTCGTGTATGCCGAGCCGATTCCTCGCCGAAATCCCCGACTCGCTCGTCGACTGGCGTGAATCGGGCCGCCGGGCCCTTTCTCCGTCTTTCGAGAAGCGTTCGTGGGATGCACTGTCGAAACCGCGTACCGAATGGACCGGCGCCATCACTCGTGAAGTTCGCGACAACTCGGGTCTCGAACTCGTGACGGGTGATCGCATTAGGCACGACGATTTCGGCGAGGGCCGCGTAATCGCGGTCGCGGGCGACGGCGCAAAACGCATCGCGGAAGTTCAATTCGACGAGGTGGGCAAAAAGAAGCTGCTCATCAAGATTGCGCCCATCACCAAGCTCTAAACACGCAGTGAGCACGAACCGTCGGCTCAGTGTCGAAGGGTAGGCTGGGACACGGTCGTGAGGCAGTCAGCCCCGACTTTTCACGACTTTTGTCGATTGGATGACAGTGGATCTTTACGAGTATCAAGCGCGTGACATGTTCGAAAAGCACGG
>JAEMRP010000236.1 GCA_016463265.1 Microbacteriaceae bacterium
CTCTTTCGACACGCTCAGTCTATTCGCCGAGTCGGCGCGCGTTTTCAGCGAGAGCTTCGGCGTCACGCACGGCACGGCGCAGGCGCTTTTCGGACTGTTCGCGGTCTCCCACCGCTCCGGGCGTCCACGTCTCGATGTCGGAATCGTCGAACTCGGGTTTGGTTCGGCGCTGCGCTTTCGGCGGAACGACTCCCGGCGACAAACGGCGGCTCGTGACAAGAAAACCGGTGTGCGCGACCATGCGGTGGTCGGGGCGAACAGCGAGCCCCTCGACGTGCCACCCGCGAACGAGCGTCTCGGTCGACTCGGTGCGGGTGAATCCGCCGTGGTTCCGAATGGCTTCGACGGTGCGGGACATCTGGGTGACCGTCGCGACGTACGACACCATGACGCCACCGGGTGCCAGAATCTCGCCGACGGCGTCGACGCACTCCCACGGCGCCAACATGTCGAGCACGACCCGATCGACCTCGCCCGCTTTGAACGCGTCGGGCAGGGACTCGACAAGATCCCCGACGATGATGCGGTGGTTGGTCGGTTTGTCGCCGAAATAGGCCTCGATGTTGGATGTGGCGATCTCGGCGAATTCCTCGCGGCGTTCGAACGATGTCACTGACCCCGACTCCCCCACCGCTTGTAGCAGAGCCAGGCTCAGAGCGCCGCTTCCAACGCCGGCCTCGACGACGACCGCGCCGGGAAAGATGTCACCGAATGTGACGATGTGGGCCGCGTCCTTGGGATACACGATCGCGGCACCGCGTGGCATCGACATCGCGAAATCGGTGAGCAGCGGACGAAACGCGAGGTATTCGGTGCCGTGCGAATTGGCGACAACCGAACCGTCGGTCAGGCCGATCAGTGTTTCGTGACCCAGCACGCCTCGATGGGAGTGCAATTCACCGCCTTCAACGAGCGACACGGTGTGATGACGACCTTTTTCGTCGGACAATTGGACTCGGTCGCCCCACTGGAACGGGCCACGACGAGGTCGTTTCACGCACGCGCCTTGGCGAAGACCTCGCGAATGTGCGACACATCGCGTCCGACCATCGTGTGCCAAATCGTATAGTTCTCGCTCTCGGGCAGAGGCACGTGCAGCGGAAGAGCGATCGTGACCGCACCCGCCGCAACGGCACTCGCCGATCCCGGCACGGAATCCTCAAGGGCCACACATTCGCTCGCGTCCACACCAACCAGAGCGGCACCCATGACATAGGGCTCGGGGTGCGGTTTCGAATGCGTGACGTCTTCTCCGCAAATGACTCCCGCGAAAAGACCGACCTCGTCCGCAACGAAGTTCGCCGTAGAACGGTACGACATCGTCACAATGACTTGGGGAATCCCCGCGTCGTGGATGCTTCGAATAAGTTCGAGTGCACCGGGTCGCCACGGGATCTGCTTCGCGTTCATTTCATCGACTTCATCGACCATGCGCTGGACGATTGCGTCCACGGGCAAGTCAACCCCAAACCCTTGCAGGTGCTCGGCGGCATTGCTCAAACCCGCACCAATCAGCGCGAAACCGTCCGCTTCGGACCATGTTCCTCCGAACTCTTCGACGAGGCGTTGTTCCGACAGTAGCCAGTAGGGCTCGGAGTCAATAATGGTG
>JAEMRP010000237.1 GCA_016463265.1 Microbacteriaceae bacterium
TCGGACTCGTCGATGAAATCGACACCGAGTGACTGCAAAACCTGCGCCTCGACGAAGTGTCCGATACGCGCCTTCGCCATGACGGGAATCGAAACCGATGCGATGATCTGGTCGATGAGGTCCGGGTCACTCATGCGCGCCACGCCACCCTGAGAACGAATGTCGGCGGGAACGCGTTCCAACGCCATGACGGCGACCGCGCCGGCGTCCTCCGCAATCTTTGCCTGTTCGGCATTCACGACGTCCATGATGACGCCGCCCTTGAGCATTTCTGCGAGCCCGCTCTTGACGAGGGGTGTTCCGACGGTCTTTTCCGCCATACCTATCACTCCTTGAATTACGCCCTCATGGGCCTTTGTTTAGTCTAAGACTCGGTCGGCCAGTGCTGCGCCAGCAGTTCCCTCATCTCGCCCAAAAGTCTCGGCATTGCCTTGGTTTTTGCGATGATGGGGAAAAAGTTCGAGTCGTTTGGCCAGCGCGGGACGATGTGTTGGTGCAGGTGTTCCTGGATTCCTGCGCCGGCCACTTCGCCCTGATTCATCCCTAGATTGAAACCTACACACCCAGTTGCGGCAGTGAGAACTCGCATTGCGATTTGTGTCAAAGACCCGATCTCGGCTACTTCTTCCGGTGTCGCCAGGTCGTAGGTAGCAACGTGACGATTCGGGCAGACCATGAGATGCCCAGAGTTGTAGGGGAAAAGGTTCATGATCACGTAGGCGTGTTTGCCGCGGAAAACAATGAGCCCATCGTCGTCACTTCGTTCAGGCGCCGCGCAAAACGGGCAACGCGACCGATTGTCTTCCTTGTTCAGGTAGACCATGCGGTGGGGGGTCCACAGCCGTTGCATCCCGTCCGGATCTCCGGCGAACAGATCACTCGGTTCGGTGGTCATGACTACAGCTCGGTCGAGCGCGATGAAATGATTCCCGTGATGCGCTCGATTGCGACGTCAACCGGGATGCCGTTTTCTTGTTCGCCGTTTCGAAACCGGAAACTGACCGCGTTGTTTGCGCGATCCTCTTCTCCCGCGATGACGATGTACGGAACCTTCTGCAGAGTGTGGTTACGAATCTTTTTTTGCATACGGTCGTCGGAAGCGTCCAGTTCCGCCCGGATTCCGGCCTTGTTCATGCGGGCGACAACATCACCCAGATATTCGGCGTATTCCTCCGCGACGGGAACGGCAACCGCCTGAACCGGTGCGAGCCACACCGGGAACGCCCCCGCATAGTGTTCGAGTAGAACGCCGAAGAATCGTTCGACCGAGCCGAATAGGGCACGGTGAATCATAACGGGACGCTGGCGCGATCCGTCCGATGCGGTGTATTCGAGACCAAAACGCTCGGGCAAGTTGAAATCAAGTTGAATTGTCGACATCTGCCAGGTTCGACCGATCGCATCGCGCGCTTGAACCGAGATCTTGGGTCCGTAAAACGCGGCACCCCCCGGGTCGGGGACAAGAGTCAGCCCCGATTCGGTCGCAACCTTTTCGAGAGTCGCGGTAGCGGCGTCCCACATTTCGTCCGCACCAACAAACTTGTCGCTCTGCGGGTCTCGGGTCGACAGCTCGAGATAGAAATCATTGAGGCCATAGTCACGCAGCA
>JAEMRP010000238.1 GCA_016463265.1 Microbacteriaceae bacterium
GGGTTCTCGCCCTTCCGCTGTCGTACATCGCCGGAATCATGGTTGTCGTTCGATCGCTCGTCGCCGAAACCCCGCTGGTCGACGCCCGCCGCGAGCCGTTCGATGCCCGCAAATTCACGACGTTGGCGGCCAGCCTCGCTGACGGGACCTGGTTCACGGCACTGGTCCCCGCGCAGTTGGTTCGACTGGTAGATCTCGCCGAAGGCGACACCGCCGCTCGCGACGCTATTCGGCGATTCAATCGGATTCTGGTGGGTGGCCAAGCAATCCCGAGCGGGCTCATCGACCGCGCAACGGCACTGGGCAGCCGTGTGACAAAAACCTACGGGTCAGCCGAGACCGCGGGCGGCGTCGTCTACGACGGTCGACCCATCGGAGATACGCGTGTTCGCATCGCGGAGGATGGTCGGGTAATCATCGCAACGTCGAGCCTCGCCGATGGGTATGTCGGTGACGATGAACTCACCGCGACAAGCTTCAGGGTGGAAGACGGAACACCCTGGTGGCACACGACTGATGTCGGAGAGTTGACGGAAGGCGAACTGACGATTCTCGGGCGCATGGACGACGTCATCATCACGGGCGGCATCAAGGTCTCGCTCGGGGACATCGACCGCGTGCTCGAATCCGCAGGCATCGACGCCGTCGCGAGTTGGTTCGCGGACGAAAAGTGGGGCCAGGTTCCCGCGCTCGTGTCGACGGCTGATATCGATCGCGAGGTCGTGCGCGACCTCATCGAGCAGGAAATGTCGAAAGCGGCCCGTCCGTATCGATTCGTCACGGTGTCGGAACTGCCCAGATTGTCATCGGGGAAAATCGATCGACGCGCGCTACAGAAACTTGTCGCGAAGGACGACTCGTAGAATTACCCCATGGCAACTCGTAGCTCGAAGAAGAAGCGTCCGTCCGGTAACCGAAGCGGCCGCCCCGGAACTCAGAAAATCGTCGCGCACGGCGCAAATGTTCAGGCCGCCGTTCGCCCCGCGAAGTTCGGCGATTGGGTTTCCGCAGTCCGGCCCGCGACGCTCGGGCTCGGATTCGCGCCGGTTCTGTTGGGGTGGGGTGTTGCAATCCTGCAGTTCCTGGTCGACGACATCAACCCATGGGACATCCTGCCTCTTTCGGTCGTCGCCCTCTGTTTCGTCGTCGCGCTCGCCCTGCAAATCGGCGTGAACTTTGCCAACGACTATTCCGACGGAATTCGTGGAACGGACACCCACCGCGTCGGTCCAACTCGACTCACGGCATCCGGGGCGGCTCCCGCGAAGCAGGTTCGACTCGTCGCCTTCATCTTTTTCGGCGTTGCCGCGATCGCGGGACTCGGCGTCACCGTGCTCACGCAGATCTGGTGGCTGCCCGCCGTCGGTGCCGCCGCCATCGCCGCCGCCTGGTTCTACACGGGCGGAAAAAAGCCCTACGGTTACTCGGGCCTTGGCGAAATCGTGGTCTTCATCTTCTTTGGACTCGTCGCGACCACGGGGACCGCGTTCCTTCTCGTGCGGGCGGTCTGGATTGACAGTATTCTTGCCGGCGTTGCGATGGGGCTTTTTTCGATGGCGGTTCTGCACATCAACAACGTGCGCGACCGTGCCACCGATATCGCCG
>JAEMRP010000057.1:0-1080 GCA_016463265.1 Microbacteriaceae bacterium
CTTAGCTCAATTGGTAGAGCGCCTGCTTTGCAAGCAGGAGGTCAGGGGTTCGATTCCCCTAGTCTCCACAACGTAGAATGCACCAGTGAGCACATCCCCGCGGTTCCTGAGACGGTTCAATGAGATGCTTGAGCACTGGGGTGAACGGATTACGTCAGTGGTAGGAACGATGTGGGCCGCGATTGCCTTCACCGTCCTCGCGATCATCTCCCTTCCGGCAGCGCTCGCTACGGGCGACCTCGTTATCATCGTCGCCTGGGTTGCACAGACCTTTCTGCAACTGGTGTTGCTTCCCATCATCATGGTCGGACAAAACGTTCAGTCTCGTAAGACCGAGCGCCGCGACAACGAAACCCATTCAGCGGTGATGGCAGCACATCGTGAAACCCAACAGATTCTTGCGGAGATACACGCCGCGAGATCTTCGCGGACGAAATAGTTTCGACGCACTGTGTCATCGCGCGCACTTGTCTTGTTCCTGGCCGTCGGGGTTGCCTGGGGAATTCCCTACTATTTCATTGCAATCGCTATCGAGTCGTTTAGTACCCCCAGCATCGTGTGGCTGCGTGTCACTCTCGGTGCGCTTGTGCTTTTGCCGATCGTGATTTACCGGGGTGAGTTCCGCGCCACGCTCCGGAATTGGCGCGGCGTTCTGCTATTTGCCACACTCGAAATGGTAGGGCCGTGGTGGCTCATCACGGAAGCGGAACGGTCGATTGCGAGCAGCTTCGCCGGGCTCATGATGACAACGATTCCGTTCATCGCCGCATTCATAACAGGCACTTTCCTCGGAGACCGTGCGGCCCGTCACCCCGTCACTATCGCGGGGTTGATACTCGGGTTCCTCGGAGTTTTCACCCTCGTCGGAATCGACGCGTTTAGTGGAGTTATCGACATCGTCCCGGTTGGAATGTTGGCGGCCTCGGCCATCTGCTACGCCATCGCACCGATCGTGGCGGGACGAACAATGCCGCACGTCTCTGGCTTGTCACTGAGCGCAATCGCATTGGCGATGGTTTCGCTGATTTATGCGCCCTTCGCGTTCGTGACACTCCCACACGATGTTGCCCTCAACCCACC
>JAEMRP010000057.1:1180-6310 GCA_016463265.1 Microbacteriaceae bacterium
TTTATGCGCCCTTCGCGTTCGTGACACTCCCACACGATGTTGCCCTCAACCCACCCCTCGAGGCATGGGTCGCCATCATCGTGCTCGGTGTCATCAGTTCGGCGATCGCTTTCGTTTTGTTTTTCGCGTTGATCAAACACGTGGGCCCCCGCCGCTCGACACTCATCACTTATATCAATCTGTTGGTGGCAACGCTTTTGGGAATCGTCTTCCTGAACGAGCCGGTTACGACGGGAATACTCATCGGTCTACCGTTGGTCGTTGCCGGGTCGTATTTGGCGGGACGGGATCGTCCACCTAAAACCCTTGACGTAAACAGTGCGGTGTAGAGGGGGTCGGAGTCGACCCGGACACCCCGCCGCTAGGACGGTGGCTACTTCACCCGCGGCAGTCGAACAGTGGCCACAACTCCTGATCCGCCTCGGCCCGGCGCGAGTGTTGCCGTCCCGCCGCTCAGTTCAACAAGGTGTTTGACGATTGCGAGACCAAGACCACTCCCGTCCTTGGTTGAGTCCGCACGCCAGAAGCGGTCGAAGGCGCGATTGCATTGATCCACGGTCATCCCAGTGCCGGCATCGATGACGGCCAATTCGATTTCGTCCGTGAGCTCGCGAACCCGAACCACGACAGCGGTCCCTTTGGGGGAATGACCAATCGCGTTGTCTACGAGGTTGTCGACAATCTGATCCGGTGCGCTGGTCAGTGCTGACCCGACGGCATGTGAGGGGCCATCGAATGCGATGGTGACGCCGCGCTCGCAAAAGCGGGGGTCCCCATCGATACGTCGTGCGGCAAAGGGGTTTGTGGAACGTGCGAAACGCGGATCGTTGATGGAAGGCCGAGTCACCTCGATAGCGTGATGCCTGACGCGGACAAAAACAAGTTGGGAGTCATGTACCCCTGCGTGTCACGCGCGGAGGGTGCCGAAATTACGCTCGACGCCTAGTCGACATCGAATTCGTCGTCGGTCCAGGCTTTATCGTCGGTCCGCAGCAACTGCCACGCGACGTACGCGATACCAGCGACAATTGCCACCGCAAGCCCCGTGGCGATAAATCCACCAATCCCTGATTTCTTGAGGGCGAGCGGCGTTTTCTGAATGAGCTTCCGGCCCGAAATTTGACTCAAACCGCCAAGTAACCGTCCCGCGGACTCAAGAACGTCACGCTGACGACCGAATGCAGTGTTTGCGGTACCGCGAAGCAACGCGCGTTCTCGCGAATAAGACCGAGCCATTGTTACTCCTTCGACCTCTACATTATGACTCACCAGTGTCTCGAGCGCACATCGAGACGAGGCAGAATAGACACATGTCAATTCACACACAGACCGCAACAATCCACACCAATCACGGGGATATCCGAATCAATCTTTTCGGCAACCATGCGCCGAAAACGGTCGAGAACTTTGTCGGTCTCGCCAATGGAACCAAGGAATGGACCCACCCCCAGTCAGGGGAAAAAATGACTACGCCGCTCTACAACGGTGTAGTTTTCCACCGAATAATTCCGGGCTTCATGATTCAGGGTGGCGATCCTCTCGGGAAGGGTTTTGGTGGCCCCGGCTACCAGTTTGGCGATGAGATTCACCCTGAGCTCAACTTCAGCAAACCCTTTATCGTGGCGATGGCTAACTCTGGCCCCGGCACGAACGGATCGCAATTTTTTATTACCACCGCACCAACACCGTGGTTGCAGGCAAAACATACGATTTTTGGCGAGGTTTCGGATGACGAGTCCCGCGCAATTGTGACTGCCATCGAATCGGTCGCGACCGGGGCGAATGACCAGCCGATTGAGCCCGTCGTTATGTCTCGCATCACGGTCGCGTGACAAACCAACTGTGGTCGAGTATTCGACGAAGTAGAACGCCGGCCACCTTCGCGCTGTTGGGCGCTATCGCGCTCGGTTACCTCGCCCAATTCGTGTTTGGCGAGTCCCTCGTTTACTACTTTGGGTTTTACCCGCCGTTGATGTGGGCGGAACCGTGGCGACTGATCACGTCCGCATTCATTCACGGTGGAATCATGCACGTCATGTTTAACGGATACTCTCTGTGGGTTCTCGGCAACCTGATCGAACGTGTTATCGGGTCGGCACGATTCCTGCTTGTCTTCACAGTGTCGGTTGTCAGCGGATGCTTCGGCGTCATGGTCCTAAGCCCAGGCTCGTTGACGGTCGGCGCGTCGGCCGGCATATTCGGCCTCTTCGCTGCGCTTTTCTTCATCAATCGGGGTTTTGGCGGTAACAACGTGTCGCTTCTCGTCATCCTTGGCCTCAACCTGGCAATCGGATTCGTCGTGCCTGGTATCGCCTGGGAAGCCCACATCGGCGGCTTAATCGGTGGACTTGTGACAACGCTGCTTCTGCGGCGAACGCGACGCTGAAGGAACTTACCCACAGGGATATCCACAAAAGTGGATAATTACACTGTTGTAATTCGGGGTTAGCGCCAACGAGTGGTCATCAGGAATCCGATGAACATCAATCCAAACCCAACAATAATATTGAGAGCGCCGACAGACGGAATCGGAAACAGACCGGCGCTCACGTAGAACGTCAAAATCCACGCGAGGCCAAGAAGCATGAAGCCGAACATTATGGGCTTGAACCAAACTGGGTTGGGTGCATCCTGAGCGGCGCGCGATGAATTGTTGCTTGGGACGGCGTCATCAAAATTTTTCTTTGCCATAGCACCAGCATACCGATACCCGATTGCGCCCGGAAACCGTCGTTAGACTTGGGGACGGTGCCCCCTCATGATCAATTCATAAGAAAGTAGTCTCACGATTACAACCCGTAATCCTAAATTGTCGGCCGAGGTGCGTCAAAATTGAACGAGATGTCTTCTCGTCGCGCGCTCCGTCGGAAACGCAAAGCTGCGCGTTTACGTGAGATTGGGAGTGACGTTCTCATCACACTCGGCGTCATCGTGTTGTTCTTCTACCTGTGGTATGTCTGGCTTGGCGATATCGATGCGGGCGCTCAGCAGGCCTCGGCAGCGACGTCTCTCTCCGACTCGTGGGAAATAAGTGCAGCAGTAGTGATCGAGTTCGATCGCGAGAGTGGAAACTCGCAGGGAGCGGGCCGATCATCGAATCCGCCAGTCGTTCAACCGGTGCAACAGGGCAAATCGTTTGCGACAATGATGGTCCCCCGATTCGGTAAACATTTCGAAAGGACCATCGAAGAATCCGTTGATCTGAAGACCGTTCTCAATGACTACACCGCGGGTGTCGGCCATTACTCGTCAACCTCAGCGCTTGGCGCGCTGGGAAACTTTGCCCTCGCCGCGCACCGCGGCACCTTCGGTGCATCGTTCGGGCAGATTGACCAACTTCGTATCGGTGACCGAATTTACATCGAGACGAAAGAAGGTTGGTACGTCTATCGATTTCGTAATATGGAATTCGTCTACGCGAGTGAAGTGACGGTGCTCAACGATGTACCCAGGCTGTCAATTATCGCGGAGGAGCGAATACTCACAATGACTACCTGCCACCCGAAAGGGACGATTTCAGAACGATTCGTCGCGTACTCAATCTTTGAATCGTTCGTGCCTCGCGAGAGGGGCGCTCCCTCGGAAGTCGCCGCTGAGCGGTGAAATCCATTATCAGAGACGGTAGCGTCAAAGAAGGTGGTAATCGTGCCGCAAACACGCCGAAGGGAACCGACTGAACATGTACTCTGCACTGTGGCGAGTCCTTCCAGGACCACTTTGGCTAAAAGTTATTGAGGCAGTCGTTCTCGGCATTGTAATTCTGTCACTGTGCGTCGACTGGGTCTTCCCGTGGGTCGCGGAAAACTTCATCCAATCCGAATCGACGGTGGGTCAGTGACGAGAATCTTTGTTCTAGATAATTACGACTCGTTCGTTTACACGCTCGCTGGGTATATTCGGCAGCTCGGAGCAGAAATTGTCGTAATTCGAAACGATGGCTTCGACGAGGTTGAAATTTCCCAGCGGCTCGAAGGTTTTGATGGCATTCTCATCTCGCCCGGGCCGGGAACACCGGGAGATGCAGGATTGTCGATCCCCATCATCCGCTATGCGTTGGCCCACAACATCCCCTTGCTCGGAGTGTGTCTCGGTCACCAGGCCATCGCCGAAGCAATGGGCGGTGTCGTGACGCACGCCGACGAATTGATGCACGGAAAGACCAGCGCGGTGGTGCACGAAAATTCGGTGATGTTCGATGGTGTGCCGAGCCCGTTTCGCGCAACGAGATATCATTCTCTCGCCATCGTGGACGGCACAACGCCGGCAGAACTCCGCATTACCGCTCGGACCGAAGGTGGCGTCATCATGGCTGTCGAACACGTCACCGCACCGCTGTGGGGTGTCCAGTTTCACCCCGAGTCGGTAATGACAGAGGGCGGCTACACGATGATCGGAAACTGGCTCGAATCGACTGGAATGGTTGGCGTCTCACGCCTTGCGCGAACACTCAGTCCGCTCATGAACTCCTGAACCGTTACCCCGTGCAGTACACAATCGAAATCTTCGAATGCTGAGGGGCCTCACCCTTGATCGACTGCGAACCGATAGTCTGCCCGCCACAAGTGGTGTCGGGGATCACGGTCACATCGAGTTGCAAGGACGACCCCTGAAGAAGTCCCGTTGCTTGACTGACGCTCATCCCCACCACATCGGGGATGCTAATTTTGCCGTTAGAGACGACGATGTCAATAACACTGCCAGCCGAAAGTTTGGTTCCTGCTTTTGGGTCACTGCCGACGACAGCGCCGACTACAGCGTTTGGGGAATAGCCCGGTGTAACCGTCCCAACGGCAAAGCCAGCTCCTTCGAGCGCTGCCGTCGCATCCGCTATTGTCATGAAATCGATGGACGGAACTGCGCTGACTGGTTTGCCGGAGGACTCAACAACTGTCACAATCTCTCCCACAGCAAGATTCACGCCGGCTTCGGGCGATGTGGAAATGACAGTCCCTTTGGGGACGGTTTCGCTTACCTCAACACGTCGGACAACGGCGAGGCCCAGAGCTGTCAATTCAGACTCGGCCGTCTCGAACGATTCTGCCGTCACATCGGGCATCGCGACGGCGAGAGACCCAATGGTGTTGCCTGAGTTCAAGGTGAGCACCCAGTACATCATTCCAACAATCACCG
>JAEMRP010000058.1 GCA_016463265.1 Microbacteriaceae bacterium
ATTACTGCCCACTGGTTTTCAAGACCAGCTCCATCGGCCTCTCGGACAGCCCTCCACCGTTAAGTCTAACCGAGTGAAAGTGCTGAATTACGCGAGTGTCGCCAGAGCCGACGGAAGCCCACCTTCGGACTCGTCGAGCGTTATTTCACTTGCTGCGTTACGAACTTCCTCTGGGGCTTGGCCCATCGCAATCCCACGACCAAATTCGCCTGCCCACTCAAGCATGTCGATGTCGTTTCGGCCGTCTCCGATAGCCATCACCCGGTTTCGGGGTATTCCCCATCGTTCGCGGACCTTTTCGAGGGCTGTCGCCTTATTGACCCCTTGCGGCCCGATATCAAGCCACGATGTGTACCCGATTGAATATGTCACCTTGTGGAGTCCAAGCATGTCGACGACGTCGGTGAAATAGTCCTGACGAGAATTGGGGGCGATGACGACCACGCGGGTGGCTTGATCGGTCAAGAGCTCTTCGAACGTCTCCATCTTTTGGGTGTGCATATTGACACCCGTTTCGGGGAACCAGCCGATGTAGCGCAGCAAACCCGTCTCGTCTTCAACGGCGTAATGGGCGTCCGGAATCGTGTCGTGTATCTCGCGCAGCACGAGACCCGGATCGAACAACTCAACGGTGTCCCGTGCGTATCGGGTTGGGTGGGACTCGTCGCGACGGACGATAATCGCGCCATTCGCACAGACCACAAATTCGGGCGAGATTCCGAGTTCATTGATGAACGGCAGGCTCATCGGAACGGACCGACCGGTCGCGATCGTGACGTGGTGACCCGCATCCACCAGTCGCCCGACTTCTGTGATGGTCCACGGGTTGAGGGTCCCGTAGTCGGACACGAGGGTGCCATCGATATCGATGGCGACCATCCACGGTCCAGATTGTTCCGCCATCACGAAAGCGGCTCCGCGACGGCGAGACCGCCGAGGTACGGACGAAGTGCCTCCGGAATCGTCACCGATCCCTCCACATTCTGATGCGTCTCGAGAATTGCGACGAGCCAACGGGTCGTCGCGAGTGTTCCGTTCAGTGTGGCGACCGTCTCGGTTGACCCGCCGTCCGGTCGGTGCCGAATGTTAAGTCGGCGCGCCTGGTACGTCGTGCAGTTCGACGCCGACGTGAGTTCGCGATACGCGCCCTGAGTCGGGATCCACGCTTCGATGTCGAACTTTCGAGCGGCCGACGAACCGAGGTCTCCCGCGGCAACATCAATCACGCGGTAGGACAATCCGAGCAGCCCCATCATCTCTTCCTGCCATGCAACGAGACGGTCGTGTTCGGCCTCTGCTTCGGCAGGTGCGCAGTATGAAAACATCTCGAGTTTGTTGAACTGGTGTACCCGCAGAATTCCGCGGGTGTCTTTTCCGTACGACCCGGCTTCGCGCCGGTAACAGGTGGACCAACCGGCATACCGCTTGGGGCCGGCCTCAAGGTCGATGATCTCGTCCGCGTGGAATCCCGCGAGCGCCACTTCACTGGTTCCCGTCAAATACAAATCATCCGCGGGTAAGTAGTAAATCTCGTCGGAGTGCGCGCCGAGGAAACCCGTTCCCTGCATGATTGCGGGGCTCACGAGGGTCGGGGTGATAAGTGGCGTAAATCCGACCGCGAGTGCGCGGTCAAGTGCGAGCGACATGAGCGCTATTTCGAGCCGGGCCCCGATTCCCGAAAGGAAATAGAAACGTGAACCCGACACCTTAGTGCCGCGGACGGTGTCGATGGCCCCGAGCATTTCACCGAGTTCGAGGTGGTCTCGAGGTTCGAAATCGAACGTCGGAATTTCACCCACCTCGCGAAGTGTGACGAAATTTTCTTCGCCACCGGCCGGGACGCCGCTGATAATGATGTTTCCGATTCCGCCAGCGACACGTGTGAATTCCTCGCCCGCGTCGGCGGCAGACTTTTCGGCGGCCTTGACCCGATCAGACAAATCCTGAGCAGCCGCAACGAGAGCGGCTTTCTCTTCCTTGGGAGCGACCGCGACCAGCTTGCCGTGTGCATTTTGCTCAGCACGAAGTTTCTCGAACGCGGAAATCGCATCGCGACGGCCCTGATCGGCGGCAATTGCCGCATCGACGACGGAAGGGTCGTCACCGCGAGCGATGAGCGACGAACGAACGGTGTCCGGCTCGGTTCGCAACAGCGTGGAGTCAATCATCGTTATGCCTCACCGCCGGCAACAAGACGGTCGAGCCACTCGCGGGCGTCAACGAATGCCGCGTCGGAGTATTGCGCGGTCACGCTGGGAGTATGACCATCGGCACGGTGGTAAGACCCGAGGAACTGAAGTCCGGGGCTGTAACGCCGAAGGCCAAGAAGTGCGTCGGCCACACGTTCGTCTTCGATGTGCCCGTCGATATCGATCACGAATCGATATCGTCCGAGGGAATCGCCGATGGGTCGCGATTCAAGCAACGACAAGTTAACCCCGCGAGTGGCGAACTGTTCGAGCATTTCGAGCAACCCACCGGGTCGGTCGTCGGGAAGTTCAACGATGACCGTCGTTTTGTCCGTGCCGGTGCGCGGGGCAACCGGGCGGCGGCGGCCAATCAAAACGAACCGCGTTACAGCGGAAGGATTGTCCCCGATTCCTGCATCGAGGGTCGCGAGGTCGGAGTGCGTTTCAAAACCGGCAGGGGCAATCGCCGCGCCACCACGCACACCAGAGACAATTTCGTGAGCCGCCGCAACGTTGGACGTAGCGGGGAGGTGCTCGTGATGAGGGAGGTTCGCTTCAAGCCAGCGACGACACTGCGCGTACGCGACGGGGTGTGCAACAACAACGCGAATGTCGGCGAGCGTCGTTCCCGCACGGACCACGACATCGAAGTTCACTGGAACGAGGTACTCGCCCAAAATCTGCAGTCCCGTCGACTGTGCGAGCGCATCCTGAGCAGCGCTAACACCACCTTCGATTGAGTTCTCAACGGCGATCATCGCCGCCTCTGCTCGGCCGTCGATAACAGCAGACAGTGCCTCCCCGACATTGTTTACGGGAAGCCAGTCAACCCCAGCGGCTTCGGGAACTTGTCCAAGAGCGGTCCACGTGAAGGTGCCAACGGGTCCCAAATAGGCATATGTCATGTCGGCTCCTTTCGATCACCCGGGGATTCAAGACTATCGCCCGCGGCAGCGCTCAACAGAGAGTTATCGGGCGTAGTCAGGGGCTGAGGGCAAACCGAAGAACTCCTCCATCGTGATTTTCGGCGTGAGCTGGAGTTCTGCCGCAAGTTCATCTCCGACGTACCTCCAATGCCACGGTTCGAATTTATATCCCGTAACCGCGGTCTTTCCATTGGGATAGCGCAAGTGCCATCCGAATCGCCACGCGTTCTTGGTCAACCACTTGCCCTCGGGTGTCCGCGAAAAACACGCCTGGATCGTGCAACCCGCCGTTGCCGATGCGATGTCGACGGACAATCCCGTCTGGTGTTCGGAATATCCCGGGCGTGCGCTTTGCAAATCCGCCGCTTTTCGCCCCAACGACGCTACCCAGCCGTTGTAGACCGAAACCTGCGTGGAATATGACCGGTATCCGCTCTGGACGACGAGGTTTACCTTGTCGTTCTTGGCCGCCCGAAACATTTTCAGATACGCTTTCGCCGCGTCGTCGCGAAGTGTTGGCTCATAGGTGTGAGGAACATCGAGCGTACGAAGCCCAGACGGGACGTACTTTTTCGGTTGCAAGGGGCGCAACTTGTCGGCAACGACCCACAATGAATCGGCTTCGTCAAGTGAATGGAGAGTCACGTCGATAGCCGCAGCCGTTGGCGCGGGAATCGGCACGGGCGTAATCGCCGGCGTCGCCACCGACTTTTGGGTGGGGGCAGGGATCTCTGAATGGGCCGGCGTTGTCGAGACACAACCCCCGAGGATAAGGGCGAATACAAGAGGAAGCGTCCGAGCACGAGTCACCCCTCAAGGTTATCGGGCGTATGCTTTCCGTCGTGCCTCAATCGAACTGTCGCACAAATATCTCGTTGGCCGAGGCCACTGCACACGAGGAGGGGTGATGGAACTACGGATTGAAACGGAACGCATCACGGGTTTGCGCGATGGCATCGCCGTCGGATGGGTGGATTTCGAGGTGACCGACGGCATGGCGCGCCTTTTCCACACCGAGGTCCTGCCTACGATGCGTAACACGGGGGCCGGCACAGACCTAGTGGTTTCCGTACTCGAATGGTTCCGAGACAACTCGGACTACCGAATCGTTGGGGTGTGCCCATTCATCCCCGTTATAATTCGACGACACCCCGAGTTCGAGGCGCTCACAACGCGCTAGTCGTCGAGGTCGCTGTCCGACCAGTCCGCGGTCGTCAGGTAGCTGACTTTTGACGAGATATCGACAACGTGGTCGGCAATGCGCTCGAAATATCGGCTGGCGAGGGTGACGTCCACCGTGTGAACCGCCTTTTCTTTCCAGGTTTTGTCAAGGACGATCTCGAACACCTCGCGATGAAGTTCATCTACGCGGGCGTCGGCGGCCTGAATTGACCGGGCCAAGTCGACCGATGTGTTCTTCAGTAACTTAATCAATTTCTTACACAGACGGATGTCAAGCCGCGCCATCTCGTCGAACGTGTCCGACAGCGTCTCGGGTATTGCGGAATCGGGGAAGCGGAATCGGGCGATCGTGGCGATGTGCGACGCGAGTGCTCCCATTCGTTCAAGCGACGCCGAGATGCGCAAGGTCGAGACGAGTATTCGCAGGTCTCGGGCGACCGGGGCCTGCAGTGCCAGGGTCCGGATGACGAGTTCATCCAGCGACAGCGCCTTTTCACTGATGATTTCCGCACCGACGAGGGCACGATCCGCCGACTTCACGTCCGCTTCCAGCAGTGCCGTGGCGGCATCGGTGACCACCGTGAACACGGTGTCGGCGATCTCGACAATTCGCTCTTGAACCGATTCAAGCTCTTGGTCGAACATCTCGCGCATGGCAACCCTCTCAGTTAATCCTCTCAACGAACCAGAGCGCGGTGAACTCCGCTCTAACAACTCGCTAACGGATGATGAAATAGCCAAAACAAATGGTCTGACTACCACGATAGCGTGTCGCTCGTCACCTAACCTGAAACGGATGGTAACAATCGACATTCTCGTAATGGTGGCGTCCTCCGTGGCCGTCATCGCCATCGGCGCGACCTACTTGTTTTTTCGATCGGTGCGGATGCGTCCCAGAAATTCCCAATCCGACGAATCACTTACCGACATGGCTTCGAGTCTCATCAGCGTTTTAGCAACGGCCGGGTTTGTCGTTGACAATTCACTAGCGGTGCTTCGCGCAACCAACAGCGCCATCGCTCTGGGACTGGTATCGGGTCGCGTGATCCGGAGCAACGAAATTCGAAAGCTGGTGCGCAGCGCCAGGGACTCCGATTCACCCCACGAAGTCGAGTTCGAGCTGACGCTCGGTGCAGGCGGTGACGTTCGATATTTGCACGCGAGAGCGGTGTCCATTGGGAGCGGTTTCGTACTGGTCCTAGTTGAAGACTCAACCGATGAGCGCGACTTCGAGACGATCCGTCGCGACTTCATCGCGAATGTCACCCACGAAATCAAAACTCCCATCGGGGCCATCACTCTGCTCAGTGAGGCGATGGAAGGTGCGCTGGACGACCCTAAACAGATGCACAAGTTTGCCGACAGTCTTCGCCGCGAGGCGCGGCGCCTGTCCAACCTCGTGACCGAGATTATTCAATTGTCGCGGGTTGAATCGTCCGACATCCTGTCGAGTGCCCGTCCCATCAATATCGGCGCTGTCATCCGCGAGGCTCTCGAACGCACGGTTGTCATTGCCGAGGCGAAAGCCATCGACATCAACGCCAAGTTCCCCGACGATGTCCTCGTCATGGGGGACGGGGAGTTGCTGACCGTTGCCGTGAAAAACCTTCTCGAGAACGCGATTCAATATTCGGACAAAAATCAACAGGTTGGTATTGGGGTGACTACCCGAAAAGGACACGTCGACATAATCGTGACAGATCAGGGAGTCGGTATCCCCGCCGACGAACAGGCCCGCGTGTTTGAACGGTTTTACCGAGTAGATGAATCCCGCGACCGCACGACGGGTGGAACCGGCCTCGGACTGAGTCTCGTGAAGCACATCAGCATGAGTCACCGCGGTGAGGTAACGCTTTTCTCACAGCAGGGTGTCGGTTCAACATTTACCATTCGCCTGCCTAGGCTTGTGGATACTAGCGAGGAGAACTCCCATGAGTAGCGTGCTCGTAGTCGAAGACGAACAATCCCTGCGGGAACCCCTCGTGTACATCCTTC
>JAEMRP010000059.1 GCA_016463265.1 Microbacteriaceae bacterium
GGGGACGACACACAGTGGTTGATGCGCTCGTTTCGGCCTGTCTGGGCAGCGCGACTACACAGTTTCACGTGACCGTTCGATTGATTCCGCGCAACGGCGCATTAGTCATCGATGAAATTTCGCCCTGGGAGGACTCAACATGGTGCACCGTGTCGTCATCGCTCTGATCGTGGCGTTGGCGGCGACCGCGATGTCGGCCCCCGCGACCGCCGTCTCGTGCAGCGGCGCACAGATTGCTGCGGGGTCGTGTTCAGTTGGTGGTGGCACAACCGACACCGGAGTCGACCTTTGGGGTGACGTGACATCGGGCGGCTCATCAGGGGGCACTGACTCCGACGGGCCGGATGAATGCCCCGTCGTTGTCAACGGGCAGTGTGTCGGCTCGTCACCGCCTAAGGGCGGTGGTGGACCGACGACCGTCAGCGATCTCGAATCGTTTCAACCGCGGTCACCGCAGCAGTTCGTCGAACCGACGGGATGGGCGATCCGACGGATCCCCGCGAATTTTTGGTCCACCGCCCAGGCCCACGTTGTCTCGGGCAGACTGCTGGACCACCCCGCTCGCGTCCGATTTTCCCCCGTACTGTATCGGCGTTCCTTTGGAGACGGTTCTCGGCAGACGAGTGAGAGTCCTGGCAAAACCTGGCGGGAACTCAGCCAGCCACCGTGGACACAAACACCGACGAGCCACTCGTACGCCGAGACGGGAGATGTTCGAGTTCAGCTCGTCGTTTTTTACTCGGCAAAATTTAGATTCGGTTCTCAGGGCTGGCGGCCTCTTACCGGCCTCGTGAAGGCCAGGGCGAATGACCTCACCGTCAGCGTTCTCGCGGCCGACACGGCCCTCGTTGATCGACCGTGTTCGCGAGGGGCATTTGGATGTCCCTTCGAGTGAAAAATCGAAACACTTCGAAAACTTTGGGAAATTCTTAGGAAAAGCGTCCACTCTTGAGGGTATGGAAAACGAGAACGTCCCCACTCCCGCCCTTCGTAAACCTCGCGTTCGCAAACCCGTCATCGTGGTCGAGGCACCGCCCGCCCTTCGTAAACCTCGCGTTCGCAAACCCGTCATCGTGGTCGAGGCACCGCCCGTCATCGAGCAGGAGCCGACACCCGAGCCGCGCCAGCCGTTCCTTGTCGGTGACATCCCCGTCAAAACGGCCGCGGCAATCGCGGTCATTGCTGGATTGATCGGAGGCGGTGCGGGCGTTGCAATCACCGGGTTGACCGGAGCGACGTATCGAACGGTCGTGCAGCCTCAAGTCGTCACCATCAACGGGTCCACGGCCACCAGTTTGGCGACCGCCGTCGCGGCAAAAGCCTTGCCGTCCGTAGTCACCATCGAAGTCTCGGGAGCGTCCGCTGCTGGCTCGGGTTCCGGCGTGATCCATTCCGAGAACGGATTCATCATCACCAACAGCCACGTGGTCACAGTCGGAGGCGCGGAAGAGACACCGTCGATTCGCGTGACACTGAGCGACGGCCGATTGTTCCCCGCAACCGTCGTCGGCACCGACCAGATTCTCGATATTGCGGTCATCAAAATCGACGCGACGGGACTCATACCCGTCGTCTTCGGCGACGCGGATTCCATCACGGTGGGAAGCGAGGTCATCGCTATCGGCGCACCCCTCGGGCTTCAGAACACGGTCACGGATGGCGTCGTTTCGGCCCTTAACCGGTCGATCACCATTTCAAACGAGGGCGACGGATTCAACTTCGACCTTCCGGGTAACGAGCAGTCAGCCCTTGCGCAAGACCTTTCCCTGCCCGTCATTCAAACGGACGCCTCGATCAACCCCGGGAACTCCGGGGGTGCTCTACTCAACACCCGCGGAGAACTCGTCGGAATCAACGTCGCGATCGCGAGCAGTGGATCGTCCTCCGGTTCCATCGGGGTTGGATTCGCGCTTCCGGCAACACTCGTGAAACGCGTCACGACGGATCTCATCGATAACGGTTCCGCCAAACACGGTCGAATCGGTGCGATGGTGAGCGCCGTCGCCACCTCGAGCGGTGTGATTGGGGCCACCATTCGCGGTGTCGATCCGGGCTCGCCGGCCGAAGCAGCGGGAATGGTCAAGGGAGACGTCGTCACTATGTTCAACGGGGTTCCGATTAGAGACGAAGTCGACATCACCGCGCAGGTTCGTTCGCTTCGCCCAGGGGACGTGGCGACATTCACCTATGTTCGAGGCGGGGTTTCCCGCACAGGTTCGGTGACGATGGGCTCACTCGAGTAGCACTCGCGCGTACACTAATCGCATGACCTCCGAGAGCCAAACCCCCGGATCGAGTGACGTGCTTGACCGCGAACTCGAGGAACTCCTCGAGAACAATGTCACGGACGACGGAGACCACGACAAATTCTCGCACTATGTCCAGAAGGACAAGATTGTCGAGGCCGCGGTCACAGGCAAGCCCGTTCGTGCTCTCTGTGGCAAGAAATGGCTCCCGAATTCGAACCCGGATCGATTCCCGATTTGCCCAACGTGTAAAGAAATCTACGAGCGATTGCGAGACGAGTAGCCGTTATGGCGAATTCGACCGCGCTGTTTACCGACCGATACGAACTGACCATGATTGACGCCGCCCTGCGCGCCGGTCGTGCAGAACGTCGGTGTGTATTCGAGGTGTTTTCGCGGCGACTCCATGCCGGTCGTCGATACGGTGTGTTTGCCGGAGTCGGCCGCCTGCTCGATGCGATTGAGTCGTTCCGATTCGATGACGAAATAGTGAGTTGGCTCTCGTCCGAAAAGGTCGTGTCGACCACGGCCCTCGAATATCTGTCGACCTACAGTTTCTCGGGGGATGTCCGCGGGTATCGAGAGGGTGAACTGTTTTTTCCCGGCTCACCCGTGCTCGAAATCGAGGGCTCGTTCGCCGAAGCGGTGATTCTCGAGACCATCGTGTTGTCGATTCTTAATTACGACAGTGCGGTCGCCACGGCCGCGTCGCGAATGACGACGGCAGCTGACGGCAAACCGTTGATCGAGATGGGCTCGCGCCGAACCTCGGAAGGCAGCGGTGTCGCCGCTGCCCGCGCCGCGTTCATCGCAGGTTTCTCGGCAACGTCCAACCTTGAAGCTGGCCGCACCTGGGGAATCCCGACCCGCGGAACTTCGGCACATTCTTTTACGTTGCTCTACGACTCAGAGGAAGAAGCCTTTCGCGCCCAGGTCGCCGCGTTCGGCACGGACACCACGCTGCTGATTGACACTTTCGACATCCCCAGCGCCGTTGAAACGGCGATTCGAGTTGCCGGTCCAACACTCGGTGCTGTGCGAATCGATTCTGGCGACTTGCCCTCGTTGGTGCGTAGCGTTCGCGCGCAACTTGACGGACTCGGTGCAACGAAAACAAAAATCGTCGTGACCAACGATCTCAACGAGAACACCATCGCGTCGCTGCAAAGCGCACCGGTCGATGTGTTCGGAGTTGGCACAGCGGTCGTGACCGGCTCTGGAGCGCCGGCGGCCGGGATGGTCTACAAACTTGTCGAACATCAGGACGCGTCGGGCAATTGGGTGGCCGTCTCGAAACGTTCGCCCGAAAAGCAGAACCCCGCTGGCCGAAAGGTCGCGCATCGTCGACTGGTCGATGGGATTGCGACGGAGGAAGTGGTCGACCTCGGACAGAAAGATTCGACGGTCGATGCGGGTCGCTCTCTCATCCATGCCTTCATCACGGGTGGCGTCATGCACGATGACTACCGCGGTGCGACGGGCGTTGCACGTGCGCGTGATCACCACGCCATCGCTCTAGCCGAACTCCCGGCGGCGGGGCGCCGCTTGTCTCCTGGTGACCCCGCTATCCCGACGGTCTTCTGTTGACGTTAGTAGGCTAAAAAGATGAATCGAGATGCGAGCATCGGAATCGTCGACAGCGGTGTCGGTGGATTGACGGTTGCGCGCGCGGTCATCGACCAATTGCCGAACGAATCAATCCGATACATCGGTGATACTGCTCACGGCCCCTACGGGCCGCTAGCCATCGCCGAGGTTCGCGAACACGCCCTCGGACTTCTCGACGAACTTGCGGATCAGGGTGTCAAGTTACTCGTCATCGCATGTAACACCGCATCCGCCGCAATGTTTCGCGACGCCAAAGAGCGGTATACCGACCGACGCGGAATCCCGGTGATCGAAGTGATTCAACCGGCGGTTCGACAGGCGGTGTCACGAACTCGAACGAAGCGCATCGGCGTTATCGGGACCGAGGGCACCATCAAATCTGGTGCGTACCAAGATTCGTTTGTCGCGGACCCTGGAATTGAGGTCACCGCTGTTGCGTGCCCGCGGTTTGTCGAGTTTGTTGAGGCGGGGGTGACGAGTGGCGAGGAACTGTTCGCCGTCGCCAACGACTACCTTGCGCCCCTCAAGGCCGCCAAGGTGGACACTCTCGTCCTCGGATGCACGCATTATCCACTCATTTCGGCGGCGATTCAATACGTGATGGGACCCGACGTATCCCTGGTGTCGAGCGATGACGCGACGGCGTACGAGGTTTACCAAACTCTCGTTACTCACGATCTGCTTCGAACTTCAACGACCCCGGCCGTTCACTCTTTCGAGACGACGGGCGAGGACCGCGAACGATTCCGCGAGTTGGCCCACCGATTCCTCGGGCCTGAAATCAATCGCGTTGAGGACTTCTCGACCGGTGCTTTCACTCTTCCCACACGAATTGAACTGGAGAACACTGACTCATGACTCGCATCGATGGCCGCACCAACGACGAACTTCGACCCGTGATCATCGAACGCGGGTGGTCCGCGCAGGCCGAGGGCAGTGCTCTCATCTCGTTCGGAAACACCAAGGTGCTCTGCACAGCATCATTCACCAATGGTGTTCCTCGTTGGATGTCGGGCAAAGGCACGGGTTGGGTCACCGCGGAATACGCGATGTTGCCCCGCTCCACCAATGAACGCAACGACCGTGAGAGTGTCAAGGGGCGAATCGGTGGACGCACTCACGAAATTTCGCGCCTGATTGGCCGAAGCCTGCGCGCTGTTGTCGACATGAAGGCGCTTGGCGAAAACACCATTGTCATCGACTGTGACGTGCTGCAGGCGGACGGGGGAACGCGCACCGCCGCGGTTACCGGCGCGTACGTGGCCCTGCACGATGCGATCGAGTGGGGCCGCGCAAAGGGCTTTATCGGCAAGAATGCTACCGCGTTGATTGATTCGGTCGCCGCGATCAGCGTCGGAATCATCGACGGAACGCCAATGCTGGACCTGCAGTACACCGAGGACGTCCGCGCGGAAACGGATATGAATGTCGTTGCAACGGGCCGAGGTCTATTTGTCGAGGTGCAGGGTACGGCCGAGGGCGCACCGTTTGACAAATCCGAACTGGACGCACTGCTCACCTTGGCGACCAACGGAACCGCGCGTCTGACCGAAATCCAGGCGGCCACGTTGGCGGTGTCGTCCTCGTGAAGACCGTGGTTGTCGCTACCCACAACGCCCACAAACTTGCCGAGATCGAAATGACGATGAAGGCGTTGCTGGGTCCGGGGATTGAACTCGTCCAGGTGGACGGCACAGCGCCGGTTGAGGACGGCGCAACCTTCGAAGAGAATGCGTTGATCAAGGCCCGCGCCGCGTTCCGCGATTCTGGCCAACCCTCGCTGGCGGATGATTCGGGAATATGTGTCGATGCGCTTGATGGGGCTCCGGGAGTTCACTCCGCGCGCTACTCCGAGGATGGCTCCGATTCCGCAAACCTTGCGCTTCTGCTGGCAAACATGAAGGGTGCGACGAATCGAGCCGCGACGTTTGTTTGCGCGGTCGCGTTCGTCACGAAGAACGGAGAGCGCGTTGTTCGCGCAGAGTGGCCGGGAGTGCTTCGCGCAGTGGCGAAGGGGAAGAACGGGTTTGGCTACGACCCGATATTCGCACCGAATGGGGTGACGGGAACGGCCGCCGAAATGTCCGCGCTGGAAAAAGCCGCGTTGAGCCATCGCGGTCGGGCTTTGGGACTCATCGCTCCCGCGGTCAATCGATATTTCCAGTCGACAAATTAGGGGGAGCCTTGTGTCTAACCGCGCAGCGATCGTGTCCCTGCTGGGCCCCGCCTTCGTCGCCGGCGTCGCGTACCTAGACCCGGGAAACGTTGCGGCAAACATCACCGCAGGCGCTCAATTGGGTTTCCTGTTGGTCTGGGTCGTCGTGGCCGGAAATCTCATCGCGTGGCTCGTGCAATACCTCTCGGCGAGTCTGGGAATTGTGACGGGCAGAAGTCTGCCCGAAGTGTTGGGG
>JAEMRP010000239.1 GCA_016463265.1 Microbacteriaceae bacterium
GCGTGACGTGAAGGAAGGTCAGCCCGACTTCGGATTGGATGGACTTCAATTCGATCTGCATTTGGCGGCGCAGTTTGAGGTCAAGGGCACCCAAGGGTTCATCGAGCAAGAGCAGTGCCGGGCGATTAACGACGGCACGAGCAAGGGCTACGCGCTGCTGCTGTCCACCGGATAACTGCATCGGCTTTCGGTCCGCGAGGTGGTCGAGTTCCACCAACGTTAACGCCTCGTGAGCACGCTGAATTGCGTCCTTGACACCGCGCTGCTTGAGTCCAAACGCGACGTTCTCCAGAACGGTCATGTGGGGGAACAGCGCGTACGACTGGAACACCGTGTTGATCGGTCGCTGGTGTGGCTTGGTCGTGGACACGTCTTTGCCTCCCACGAGGATTTTTCCCGAGGTGGGCTCTTCGAGCCCCGAGATGAGGCGGAGGGTCGTCGTCTTTCCACACCCCGACGGCCCGAGCAGTGCAAAGAACGACCCTGCCGGCACAGTGAAACTGACGTTATCGACCGCGGTGAATCCCGGGAATTGTTTTGACACACCGACCAGTTCGAGGTCGGCGCCTCCTTGCGCGAAACCGCTCACGGAATCAGACACCTGTAACCACCCTTACGTTGACGCGATTAGCCCAGGAGAACGCCCTGGAAGGCTGCCTGGAATTCGCTTTCCTCGGCATCCGACAGGGAGCGGAAAATCGAAACCTGAGAAAGCGTGTCCGCGTTGGGGAAGATGAGCTGGTTCTCAGCGAGAGCGGGGTCGATTTTGATCGCTTCGTCGTACGCACCGTTGACCGGCGTCACATAGTTGACCCACGCTGCGACCTGAGCCGCGATGGCCGGGTCGTAGTACCAGTTGATGAGCTTTTCGGCGTTCGTCTTGCGAGGGCTTCCGATCGGAATCATGAACGTGTCGTTCCAGAACGTTCCGCCCGAATCGGGAAGGACGAACTTCCACTTCTCATAACCGGCTTCGAGGTTAAGGACCGTGATGTCGCCCGACCAGACGATTCCCGCGAGAGCGTCTTCGCTCACGAGGTCTTCCGAGTACGAGTTGCCCTTGATGTTGCGGATGTAGCCATCCGTCACGCGTGCTTCGACCTCGTCGAGCGCGTTGTAGAACTCGTCAGCGGTGAATTTGGTGATGTCAACGCCCTGGCTCGACATCATGACGCCGAGGGTGTCGCGCATTTCGCTGAGGACAACAACGCGGCCCTGGAGGTCTTCACGCCACAGGTCGGCGACCGAGGTGACCGGCTCCTTCACGAGGTCGGTGTTGTACACGAGACCCGAGAATCCGCCCTGCCACGGCAGAGAGGACTTGCGTCCCGGGTCGAAGTCGGGGTTGAGGAGCGTCTCGACGAGGTTGGCGTGGTTGGGGATGTTCTCGAGGTTGAACTCTTGAGTCCAGCCGCGTCGAATCCAGCGCGACACCATCCACTCGGTGAGACAGACGGTGTCCGCACCGATGTCCTGTCCGAGCGCCAATTGGTCCTTGACCTTGGCGAAGTACGAGTTGTTGTCATCGACGTCGACGAGGTAGTTGGCGGCGATTCCGGTCGCCGCGGTGAACGCGGCGA
>JAEMRP010000240.1 GCA_016463265.1 Microbacteriaceae bacterium
AGTTTCCGAGCCCCGCCGCGATCGCGACCGAAAGTATCACCTGGTCGGTCGTGAGGTTGTTCACGATTGAATCGCCCACCCATTCGCTCATGAACGGTTCGAGCATGATGGGGATTTCGAGTTCGGCCGCCTCGCTCACGGCGAACGCCGTCGATTCGAGAGTGTCGGCGGTCGCCTCGTCCTTGAGGTTGATGCGCACGAGGTTCTTGGCGAAGTCGAGGCCGTCGCGCTGAATGGCCGGCATGTCGTAGGCCGTGTAGCGGTCGTCCATCTCGAAGGAGGAGCCGCGCAAACCACCGCGGTTCATCGAACCGACCACGATCTTGTTGTCAAGGAGTCCGAGAAGTGCCAGGTCGTCGATGATGTCGGGTGTTCCGAGCACACCGTCGACACCGGGGCGGTCCAGTGCAATAGCGAGGTTGGTCAAGAGTTCGTAGCGGTTCGACATTGCGGTCGGATTCGCGCCGACCGCGAGCGCCCCGCGGGCGGGGTGGTCGGCGGCGACAATCATGAGTCGTCCGTCTCCGGCGAGAAGTTCGCGGCGTTGACGGTTCGCGTAGATCTCGGCGATTCGTCCGGGGTTCGTCGCACGCGTTTCGCGCAGCGCGTCAAAGTCGAGTTTTACCATTACGAGATCTCCTTCACGATGGCGAGCACCTCGTCCGTCGTCGGCATCGCCGTCGAACATTCGAGGCGTGACGCCACAATCGCACCCGCCACGTTGGCGAAGCGAAGCACGTCGCTGAGTTCCCAGCCCTGGATGAGTCCGTAGCACAGAGCCCCTCCGAAGGAGTCGCCGGCTCCCAGCCCGTTGACGACCTCGACGAAGTACGGGGGAACCTCGACGGCGCCGTCGCGCGTCTTGGCGAGTACCCCCTTGGGGCCCTGCTTGACGATGGCGAGTTCGATACCGCGCTCGAGAAGAGCGTCGGCAGCGCGGTGCGGGTCGGTTTCGCCCACGGCGACCTGGCACTCTTCTTTGTTGCCAACAGCCACGGTCACTTTGGCGAGGGCGCTGGCGGCTTCGACCGTTGCGAGCTCGGGTGAGTCCCAGAACATCTCGCGATAGTCGAGGTCAAGAATGGTGAGCGGCTTTCGCCCGCGAGCATCCCACGCGACATGGTGTGCGCCCCGCGACGGTTCGTGGCTGAGTCCCGTCAGGGTCGACCAATAGATGGTCGCATCACGAATCGCGTCGAGGTCCAATTCCGAGGCCTTGATTTCAAGATCCGGCGCTTTCGGCTCGCGGTAAAAGTAGAGCGGGAAGTCATCGGGCGGGTAGATCTCGCAGAACACGACCGGGGTGTTCAGCCCCTCGACGCCGGAGACGAACCGGTCGCTCACCCCAAGGCGGACGAGTTCGTTGTGGATAAACTTTCCGAACGGGTCGTTGCCGGTGCGAGTGATGACCGCCGAGTTGAGACCGTGCTTCGCGGCGGCCACAGCGACGTTGGTCGCACTTCCGCCAAGGAACTTGCCGAAACTGGTGACGTCCTCCAATCCGACACCGACCTGCAACGGGTAGATGTCCACACCAACGCGACCGATGCTGATGACGTCAAATGAGGTTGTCATT
>JAEMRP010000241.1 GCA_016463265.1 Microbacteriaceae bacterium
GCCTTTTGCGCAACTCGCTGATCGGGGCTTTCGTGGCGTTACCAATCCCCGCTCTGGCCCTTTTCCGTGACCTCGCTCCCGCTGGCACCCTCGAAGAAAAGCTCGTACACACGATTTGGGAAAAGGGTGTTCGTTTGACGCGTGACCCGAACGGCGTGCCCATCAAAGCGAGTGACGTCACGATCGGTTCGGCGTTCCACGTCATCCCAGAGAACCTTTTGGAACTCGAAGAGGGCTTCCTCGACGAAAAGGCGAAAGCGGCTGTTCTTCTGATGCGCCTGCCCCTCGACGCCCTCAACGAAACCGAAGACCGCAAGAGCTGGTCGTACGACGGAATCGTTGCGTATTCAAAGATTTGCACCCACGTGGGCTGCCCGGTGGCGCTGTATGAACAACAAACCCACAACCTGCTGTGCCCCTGCCACCAGTCGCAGTTTGATGTATCAAACCACTGTGCCGTGATCTTCGGACCCGCGGCACGCCCACTCCCTCAGTTGCCGATCACGATAGACTCAGAGGGATACTTGGTCGCCCAGAGCGACTTCTTAGAACCAGTTGGACCTAGCTATTGGGAGCGTTTACGATGAGCGTTGCAACACAAAAGAAGAGCACAACACCGACATCGACCGGTGCGGGCATGAAGTTTGTCGGTGGTGCGGCTAATTACATTGACGAACGAACCAGCATTTCCGGTGCCGTCAAATTCCTCGGTCGCAAGATCTTCCCCGACCACTGGTCGTTCATGCTCGGCGAAATCTCGTTGTACTCGTTCGTCGTCATTCTCTTGTCAGGGACTTTCCTGACCTTCTTCTACGACCCATCGATGGTCGAGGTTCACTACGACGGCTCTTACGTTCCGCTCAAGGGAATCGAGATGTCCGCGGCGTATTCCTCGACGTTGAACATCACGTTCGACATCCGAGGCGGCCTACTGATGCGCCAAGTACACCACTGGGCTGCATTGCTGTTCGTCGCGGCCATCGGGCTTCACATGCTGCGCGTGTTCTTCACCGGCGCGTTCCGCAAGCCTCGCGAAATCAACTGGGTGATCGGATTCGTTCTCTTCATCCTCGCGATGGCCGAAGGATTCACTGGCTACTCGTTGCCCGACGACCTGCTCTCGGGTAACGGACTTCGAATCATTGACGGAATGATCAAGGCAATCCCCGGAATGGGAACCTGGATTTCCTATCTGCTGTTTGGCGGGGAATTCCCAGGAAACGACGTCATCCCGCGTTTGTATGTCTTGCACATCATGCTGTTGCCCGCTCTTGTCATCGCGCTGATCGCCATTCACATGGTGTTGCTCATCATCAACAAGCACACCCAGTTTGCCGGACCTGGTCGCACGAACGACAACGTCGTAGGGTCGCCCATCCTCCCCGTTTTCGCAGCGAAGGCCGGCGGATTCTTCTTCCTCGTCTTCGGTATCATCATGTTGATCGCGTCACTCTTCACCATCAACCCGATTTGGAACTACGGTCCGTATGACCCATCCCCCGTATCGGCCGGTACCCAGCCCGACTGGTACATCGGATTCGCCGATGGAATGCTCCGGTTGATGCCGTCCG
>JAEMRP010000242.1 GCA_016463265.1 Microbacteriaceae bacterium
TCGGCGCACCGGTCGTCAGCGCCCGTGTCCGACCAGAGGATCTCGACGGCGCCGAGGTGTGGACGCTGTCCGCCCTCCACGGCATTCGCGTCGTGACCGAGTGGCGAGATGGGCCGGACGTGCACGTCGAGCCGGGTCGAGTCGATTTCTGGCGTCAGCAGTACCTCAATCAACGACGGGCAATGAACCCAGACGAGGTACGCTCGCACTCATGAACGCATTCCTCGATTGGTTTCTCAGCGGAGTCGGTTCCGTTGACCCGGTCCTCCGCGTCGGCCTGGCAGGGCTCGCCATCATGCTCGAAACGAGTGTCCTCGTCGGACTCGTCATTCCAGGGGACACTGTCGTTCTCGTCGCTGCAACCGGCGTGTCGTCGACCGAGGAATACATCTCGTTGATTGTTGTCATAATTGTCGGCGCTTTGATGGGGGAAAGTATTGGTTTTGCGCTCGGGCATGCCTTTGGCCCCGCCATTCAACACTCGAAGGTCGGCAAATGGATTGGCCACAAAAACTGGAAAACCGCCGAACGTTTTCTCGAGCACCGAGGAGGGTGGGCGATTTTCATCTCGCGGTTCTTGCCCGTCCTGCACAGCATTGTTCCGCTGACCGCCGGAATCACAGGCATGGACTATCGCCGGTTCATCCTGTGGACCGCACCAGCGTGCACGCTGTGGGCGATCACCTATGTCACGGTCGGCCGCACAGCTGCTCTGACGTATGAGCAACTGAGCCAGAGCCTGCACTTCGCGGGGTTCATCTTCGCGGGGATCATCGCCCTCTTCATCGCCGTTATGGCGTTGGTGAAAAAGTCACTAGAGCGTTACACCAAGCACCCCGACGATTAGTTCGCGAGGCGAGACAGAGACGCAACCGATGCCCGTGCCGCATCAATGAAGACAGCGTCACCGCGGTCATCCTTGAAGAAGGCGCGGGCCAGATAGGCGTCAACCACGACGAGTGACTTCTCGATCTCTAGAACTGTCGCGGCATCGTTCGCGAAACCAAATCGAACGCTCAGTTGTTCCGTCATCGTTCGAGCGGCGGTAGTGAGGCGCGGCTCGCGAGTGCGCGGGCGGATGTCGAGGACATCCCCGAGTCGGAGCGAACGGAAACCGGGTTCCGTTCGAAACATGTCAAGGTACATCTCGAACATCACGTTTATCGCGTCTTTGGGTGCCGCACCATTAATCCGATCGAGCGCGTCAAGGAAACGCCGATCTGCGCGCTCGAGGTTTCGAATTGCCAGTGCCTCCAAAACCTTGACGCGGTCCTCGAAGTATCGATATACCGTTCCGATCGATGCGCCAGCGGCTTCGGCAACGTTCGCCGTGGTCAGGTCTTCGTAGCCCTTGTCATGAACAACCTTGGCGGCCGCATCCAAAAGAGCCGTGACGCGCGCGTTACTGCGGGCCTGAACGGGTGTGTTGATGAGGAGTCCCGATTTGAATAATTCTTCGCTTGCCGGGATGTGTTGAATTGGCAATTTAATTTTCCTTGCTAGTTGATGGCTAGTTGAATTTTCGAAGAATAAAACCTTTAGCGCCAAAGGTATCTGTGAAGTCTAAGAA
>JAEMRP010000060.1 GCA_016463265.1 Microbacteriaceae bacterium
CGGTGAGGGCTCGTTCGCGTTGGAGTAGGTCGGTGTGGGTCGACGTCATCGAGAATCCGGCTTCTTTGGCAATGGCACGAACTGCCGCACCCTGCCCATCACCGTGCTCGACAACGAGCGTGCCGCCGGGTCGTAAGAGAAGTGCAGCGCGAGCGATGAACGTGCGAATGTCACGAAGCCCGTCTTCCCCGCCAAACAGCGCGATATCGGGGTCGTACCCCAGAACTTCGATGTCTGCGGGCTTGTCGGAATCAGGAATATACGGCGGATTCGCAACGACGACATCGATGGTGCCGTCAAGTTCCGGCAGCGCGCTCGCTGCGTCACCAACCACCAGTGTCACTCGCTCGTCTCCGAATTGCGCGATGTTGCGCTCTGCCCATTCAGCCGCGGCAGTCGACAGTTCAATGGCAAAGACTTCGGCGTTGGGAACCTCGGTTGCCAGTGCAAGGGCGAGGGCTCCTGTTCCTGTCCCCAGATCAACGGCACGAGGCCTGGGTGACGGAACTTGCCGGAGCGCGTCGATCGCCCATTCGGCGACCAGTTCAGTTTCGGGTCGCGGGATGAGGACCCCCGGACCCACGGCGAGAACAAGGTGACGAAAAGGTGATTCCCCCGTGATGTGTTGAAGTGGTTCACGGGATTCGCGGCGTGTTGCGATGACGTTGATTTCCCGTGCGAACGCCTCGTCAAGTTCGACACCCATGAACGTCTTGGTGGCCACCTCGCCGCGGGTCCAGCCGGCAACATGACCGACGACGAGTTCGGCGTCCGCGAGAGCAGAGGCGATGCCGGCACGGTCGAACCGCTCCGCGAGAGCGGCAACGATCGCGCCAACCGAAGTCACGAGCCGGAGGACTCCGAGAGCGCCTTCAGTTGCGCCTCTTCGTCGACAGCGATACACGAGTCGATGATCGGTTCCAGCGCGCCGTTCATCACCTGATCGAGGTTGTACGACTTGTACCCCGTGCGGTGATCCGCAATTCTGTTCTCGGGGAAGTTGTAGGTGCGAATTCGCTCTGAACGGTCCATCCCGCGAATCTGGCTCTTGCGGGCGTCGCTCGCTACGGCATCGCGTTCTTCCTGTTGACGCGCGAGCAGGCGCGCACGCAAAACGCGCATCGCCGATTCCTTGTTCTGGATTTGGCTCTTTTCGTTCTGACACGACACGACGATTCCCGTCGCAATGTGGGTGATTCGAACAGCCGAGTCGGTCGTGTTCACGGACTGGCCGCCGGGTCCGCCCGAGCGGAAGACATCGACACGTATGTCGTTTGGACTGATTGCGACCTCTTCGGGTTCGTCAACCTCGGGGAAGACGAGCACACCCGTCGTCGACGTGTGAATTCGGCCCTGCGCTTCGGTTGCGGGAACTCGCTGAACGCGATGAACCCCGCCTTCGTATTTCAGCTTCGCCCACGCGCCGTTGGCGGGGTCAGTGGCGTTGGCCTTTATGGCGAGCTGAACGTCTTTGAAGCCACCAAGATCGCTGTCGGTGCTATCGAGAATCTCGACGCGCCAACCACGGCTGTCGGCGTACTGGGTGTACATGCGAAGCAGGTCGGCGGCGAACAGCGCGCTTTCCGCACCGCCCTCGCCTCCCTTGATTTCCATAATGACGTCTCGTCCATCGTCGGGATCGCGCGGGATGAGCAACCGACGAAGTTTTTCTTCAAGTTCCAGAGCGCTCGCTTCCATCGGCGCGATTTCAGCAGCAAAGACCTCGTCGTCCTTGGCAAGTTCCCTCGCCGCCGCAAGATCATCGCGGGCTGCGGACAACGCCTCGTGCGTTGTAACAATCTGGTTCAATTCCGAATATCGACGATTGAGTTTCTTGGCGCGCGCCGGATTCGTGTGAATCGCCGAATCGGCGAGTTCCACCTGAAGAGCGGCATGTTCCGCGACGAGACCGTCGATTGATTCGAGCATGGGAACCCCTAGAGGGTGACCACGGCCGTGGCGATATCGAGTAACTCGTCTCGAACCGCACCGGGAAATCCGTCGGTCTGGTGATCGATTGTTGCAATGACCGTGAGCGAGCCGCCCGTCTCGAGCGCACGCCCGGCACCGAAAAGCCGCTTGGTAGCCGAGAACACGGCGGCGTCAACAGCTCCATCGCCGAGAGGACGTGAGCCCTGAATGACGGCCATCTGGTTCTTGGCAACACGGGTCATCGAGTCGATGAGGACAACGACGTGGTGTCCCTTTTCGACGAGGCGCTTGGCCCGGGCGATCGCGAGGTCGGCGACGGTGACGTGTTCGTCGGCGTGCCGGTCGTACGACGAGGCACTGACTTCGCCGCGGACGCCGCGGCTGAGCGCCGTGACATCCTCGGGAAGACCCTCTGAGACGACGACCATGAGGTGGGCGTCCGTTGCGCTGCCCGAAATTTCGGTAGCGAGGTCACGAATCACAGCGGTGCGAGACGGGCCGGCAGCAGCGTCAACGAGAACTCGGTCACCCTTTTTGACCGAGCCAAAACGACCGCTCAATCCGAGTCCTTCGCTCGCGTGAACCGCAACGAGGTCGTTGAATTCGTCGCGAACGACGGCCTCCTCTGGTGCTGCCCCGTTCACGAAGTCGATTGTCGCGAGCGCGTTGTACTTTTGGCGGTTTTGGAAGTCGTTGTCACGAGGTTGGCGGATTGCGCCAACGATGGCGTCACCCTTGCGAAGGTTGTACTTCTTAACCTGACCTAGTGCGACATAGATGTCGGCGGGGCTGGCAAGGTAACCAGCGGTTCGGACGAACGCGTAATTGTCGAGAATGTCCAAGATTCCGGCGACGGGGATGAGCACGTCGTCATCGCTCACGCCATCAAAGTCATCGTCGCGTCCACGGCCGCGCTTGCGGTTGCGCTGGCGACTGCGACCGTTGTCCGCCTGAGCATCATCGGAATCCGTGGAATCTGCGTTGTCCGATGTCTCGGCATCGGCGGTTGCCCCAGCGGCGCTGCGGCCGCGACCACGACCTCGGGTGCGGCGGCCAGCGGGTGAATCACCGTCCGCAGCTGCTTCCCCCGAATCGGGTGCCGACTCTGCAGTGGGGGCGTCCTGAGTGACGACCTCTACCGGCGCGTCCGCGGACTTCTTGGTTGCCCGTCGCGGTGCGCGCTTTCGCGCTGGTGCTTCTGCACCGTCAGAGGCGGGTACATCTGTTATTTCGTTATCCATTGATTACTCCTTAATGTGTCACGCCACCGTGAACAATCGCACAACGCGATATTCGGTGAGGTGATTCGAAACCTGCTCGGGATTCGGTTAGAGACCGTCTCCATCGGGCAGTGCTCCAACTGTAGCACCCTTAAAGTCAACGGCAAGCATGAGGCATTCCCACGTTGTGTCTTTCGAGGCGTCGATGATGCGAGCGGCGCGCGCGCGTTCGAGCGGATCGTCGGTGAGGACGAGGACCGACGGCCCGGCTCCCGACACCACCGCGGCAAAACCCTCGTCGCGCAAACGGCGAATCAACGCGATCGTTTCTGGCATGGCCTCTGCCCGATACTCCTGGTGAAGTTTGTCTTCCGTTGCCGCGTGCAACAGTTCGGGGCTCTGCAGGAGAGCCGCGATGAGAAGCGCCGAGCGAGACACGTTGAAAACCGCATCCTCGTGGGGAACCGTGTCGGGCTGAAGGTCTCGGGCAACTTTGGTGCTCATCGTCAGGTCGCGAGGAACGGCAACCAACAGCGAGACCCCGCGGTGAACGGTCAGTTTCTTGTGTTGGGGACCCGCCGGTGTCATCCAGGCAATCGACAAGCCGCCGAACAGGGCGGGCGCAACGTTGTCGGGGTGTCCCTCCATTTCCGTTGCGATGTCGAGAAGACCCTGAGCGTCGATGTCAACAATGCCGTCGAGCAGACCCTTTGCCACCATGATTCCGCCGACAATCGCGGCTCCCGAAGACCCCATTCCACGACCGTGTGGGATTCGGTTGTCGCACACCAGTTCGACAATCGGCACAGGTATTCCGAAACGCAAGAACGTCGCCGCCATCGACTGAACAACCAGATTGGTGTCGTCCGTCGCGACGATGCCGTCGCCAACGCCGCGAACGGTGACTCGCGTGGCACCAGCGCCAAGCACTGTCGCCGTCAGCTCGTCATACAAAGACAGCGCTATTCCAAGAGTGTCAAAACCTGGGCCAAGGTTCGCCGTAGTGGCGGGGACTTTGACGTGAACGGATCGTCCGACGGGAACGGTTGACGACATCATTCGCCCTTCACGAGACCGAGCACGCCAGCGATTTCGTCGACGTCCACGGGAACGACCTGCGGCATCGCTTCGGTTCCGTCCGGACGCTTGAGCGCCCACTGCGGGTCTTTGAGCCCGTGTCCCGTTACTGTGAGCACGCAAATCGCACCCTTCGGGATGATGCCGGCTTCGGCCCGTTCGAGGAGCCCTGCGACCGACGCGGCCGATGCTGGTTCAACAAAGATTCCGACCTCGGCTGACAGGATTCGCTGTGCGGCGAGAATGTCGGCATCGCTGATGGCACCAAAATATCCGTCCGAGTCTTCGTGAGCGGCAATCGCCAAATCCCACGATGCGGGGTTTCCGATTCGAATCGCGGTGGCGATTGTTTCGGGGTTCTTCACGCGCTCACCAATCACGAGCGGTGCCGAACCCGCCGCCTGGAAACCGAACATGCGCGGCAACACGTCCGTCGCTCCGCGCGCAATCTCCTCGCGATATCCGCGGTGGTAGGCGGTGTAGTTGCCCGCATTGCCAACCGGAATGAAGTGGAAATCAGGTGCGCGCTCAAGAACCTCGACAACCTCGTAGGCGGCCGTCTTTTGTCCTTCGATGCGGTCATTGTTGACAGAGTTGACGAGGTGGACGGGGTAGTTCGCGGCGAGGTCCCGCGCGATGTCGAGGCAGTCATCAAAGTTCCCCTGCAATTGAAGAATCTCGGCATTGTGCGCCACGGCCTGGCTCAACTTGCCCATCGAAATCTTGCCCTCGGGAACAAGCACTGCTGCGGTGATTCCCGCGTGCGCGGCATAGGCTGCCGCCGCCGCGGACGTGTTGCCGGTCGACGCGCAGATGACAGCCTTTGCACCCGCCTCCATCGCCTTCGAAATCGCCATCGTCATTCCGCGGTCTTTGAACGATCCGGTCGGGTTCATTCCCTCGTATTTGACATAGACCTTCGCCCCCGTGCGGTCAGACAGTGCCGGCGCATAAACAAGTGGTGTTCCGCCCTCGCCCAGAGAAATAATCGGAGTCTTGTCCGAAACATCAAGGCGATCACGATATTCGTGAAGGACGCCTCGCCACTGATGAGCCATTACAGACCTTCCATTCGAATTACTCCCACGACGCGTTGGACAACGGCCGACGCCTCGAGGGCATCCACGGTCGCGGCAAGATCCGCTTCGATTGCCTCGTGAGTTCCAATAACCAGCGTAGCGGTGGCCGCTTGGCCATCGACGCTGGTGACCTTTTGCTCGACCGACTCAACCGAGACGCCGTGGGTGGCGAATAGCGACGCAATATCCGCAAGCACACCGGGGGCATCGATAATCTCGAGCGAGATGTGATACCGCGTGCGGATTCCCCAGATCGGCACGATGGGAAACGAGGCGTGCGTGCTTTCAGCGACGCCGGGTCCACCGATGACGTGGCGACGCGCCGCGGAAACGAGGTCACCCAGGACGGCCGACGAGGTCTGAACTCCGCCGGCGCCCGCCCCGTAGAACATGAGAGGACCAGCGAGTTCCGCCTCGACGAAAACCGCGTTGTTCGCTCCGTGCACGGCGGCGAGCGGGTGGGTGTCGGGAACCATTGCTGGGTAAACACGAGCGCTGACGCCCTCGGTGCCGTCCGCCGAAACAACCCGCTCACAGATTGCGAGGAGCTTCACGACGTAACCGGCTTGCCTGGCGGCAGACACCTGTTCGCGAGTGATTTCGGTGATTCCTTCGCGATAGACGAGGTCAATCGGCACATGGGTGTGGAAAGCAAGAGACGCGAGGATCGACGCCTTTTGCGCCGCGTCGTATCCCTCGATGTCCGCACTGCTGTCCTCTTCGGCGTATCCGAGCTTCTTCGCCATCGCGAGCGAGTCCTCCATCGATTCGCCCAGCGTGTCGATGCGATCGAGGATGAAGTTGGTTGTCCCATTCACGATTCCGAGAATTCGCGTCACCCGGTCACCCGCGAGGGAATCGCGAAGCGGACGGATGATCGGAATCGC
>JAEMRP010000243.1 GCA_016463265.1 Microbacteriaceae bacterium
CGACGAGTCCGATTGCAAGATAGATGATCATGTCCATGTTCCCAGTCTGACAGTGAGCACCCCCAGACTCTCCACAGTCCGTGGTCAGAGTGCCGCTTGTGTCTTGTTGGCTGGTGAAACGCCTCTGTATGTCCTAACATAAGTAGAAGTCGAGATTCCGCGCCGCTAACCACTGAAAGTAATGACTAATGACAACCTCATTTGACGTCATCACTATTGGTCGCGTCGGCATCGACATTTATCCCTTGCAGATCGGTGTCGGTTTAGAGGACGTCACCTCGTTCGGTAAGTTCCTTGGCGGAAGCGCGACCAACGTCGCTGTGGCCGCCGCGAAGCACGGCCTCAACTCGGCGGTCATCACGCGCACCGGCAACGACCCGTTCGGAAAGTTCGTTCACAACGAACTCGTTCGCCTCGGTGTCAGTGACCGATTCGTCTCGGGGGTCGATGGGTTGAACACTCCGGTCGTTTTCTGCGAGATCTACCCGCCGGACGACTTCCCGCTCTACTTTTACCGCGAGCCGAAAGCGCCGGATCTTGAAATCAAGGATTCTGAATTAGACCTCGACGCGATTCGTGACGCAACCATCTACTGGTCGACCCTGACGGGACTGAGTCAAGAACCGTCGCGGGGCGCACACCACGTCGCCTGGGATGCTCGCGGGCGAAAGCCGCTCACTGTTCTTGACCTCGACTACCGCGAGATGTTCTGGGATTCCCCCGAACTCGCAACCGTCGAAGCGGAGTCCGCCTTGTCCAAAGTCACGGTTGCCGTCGGCAACAAAGAAGAGTGCCAGGTCGCCGTGGGCGAAACCGACCCGCACCGGGCAGCCGACGCGCTTCTCGAACGCGGTATCGAACTCGCCATCGTCAAGCAGGGACCCAAGGGGGTTCTCGCCAAGACGCGCGACGGCGCCGTCGAGGTTCCCCCGTACTTCGTTGAGGTCGTCAACGGGCTTGGAGCCGGTGACTCTTTCGGAGGGGCACTGTGCTACGGACTCATCCAGGGCTGGGACCTTGCGGATGTGCTTCGCTTCGCCAACGTGGCGGGTGCGATCGTGGCGTCACGCCTCGAGTGTTCGACGGCGATGCCGACGACCGACGAGGTCCTCGCCATCGTGGAGGAGATCTCGTAATGGTAAAACTCGACTTTGACGCGCTGCGCGAAACGCGTGCGACGAACCCCGGCCGACTCGCCGAGGTTTTCGCGAACCGTCAGCGCCGCGAACTACTTGCTGGCGACGGCCGACTCATGATTGTTGCGGCCGACCACCCGGCGCGTGGGGCCCTCGCCGTCGGCGCGAACCCGACCGCGATGTCGGACCGCTATGAGCTCTTGACCAACCTCGCCACCGCGCTCGAGCGCCCCGGCGTTGACGGCGTACTCGGAACACCCGACATCATCGACGACCTCGCGCTGCTCGGGCTTCTTGACAACAAAATCGTGGTCGGCTCGATGAACCGTGGTGGTTTGCGCGGCTCGTCCTTTGAGATGGACGACCGCTACACGGCCTACGACATGCCGGCCATCCAGCGCGACGGTCTCGACTTCGCCAAGAA
>JAEMRP010000244.1 GCA_016463265.1 Microbacteriaceae bacterium
GTGGCACGAATGGTGTCTGCGTCTGACACAGTGCCATGCGCGACCAAGTCAACGCCGGCCGCGTCGGACAAGGTTCCAAGGTGTTCGCGAACCCCATCGACTTCAAGCCACGGTTCGAGGAACCCTGGAGTTTGAGAGCCCTGTCCCGGCGCAACGACGATAATCATTCGGAAGCCCTAGGCGTCCCCACCGGTGTTTCCGGTGGTGCCCGCGGTGACGTCATCGAGACGGTAACGCTGGAAGGCCTCAATCACGACAGCTCGATCGACTTCTCCCCGCTGGGCAAGTTGCTGCAAAACGCGAACAACAATCGACTCTGTATCTATGGCGAAGTGGCGTCGAGCGGCGGCACGCGTGTCCGAGAACCCAAATCCGTCTCCGCCCAGAGTCGCAAAATCGGTCGGAACATACGGTCGAATCTGATCGGCGACCGCGTGCATAAAGTCGCTTACGGCAACCACTGGTCCGCGTTCGCCTCGCAACTTCTCGGTGACGTACGGAACGCGGGGGAGGTCGGTAGGGTGCAGGAAGTTGTAACGGTCTGAATCGCGACCGTCACGCCGGAGTTCGTTCCACGACGTCACGGACCACACATCAGCGGCGACGTTCCAATCGCTGGCGAGCAGAATTTGCGCCTCGAGAGCCCACGGAACGGAAACCCCACTGGCCAAAATTTGTGCCGGAATCGAACCGCTCGCTGCGGGGCGGTATTTGTACATTCCCCGCAGCAAACCGTCGACGTCGAGCCCCTTGGGTTCGGCTGGCTGAATCATGGGCTCGTTGTAGACGGTGAGGTAGTAGTAGACGTTCGGGTCGGCGTGATTTCCGCCGTACATGCGCTCCAGCCCCGCCTTCACGATGTGCCCGATTTCGAAACCGAACGCAGGGTCATAGGCGATGACCGCGTCGTTTGCGGACGCGATGAGGTGCGAGTGGCCGTCAGCGTGCTGGAGTCCCTCGCCCGCGAGAGTCGTTTTTCCGGCGGTCGCTCCGATTACGAATCCTCTTGCCATCTGGTCACCGGCGAGCCACAGCTGGTCGCCAGTCCGCTGGAATCCGAACATCGAATAGAGCACATACACGGGAATCATTACTTCGCCCTGTGTCGCGTATGACGTTCCAGCGGCGACAAATGCGGCCATCGCCCCCGCCTCGTTAATTCCGGTGTGAAGAATTTGCCCCCCCGCGCTTTCCTTGTAGGCGAGAAGTTGGTCACGGTCCACCGAGACGTAATTGTGTCCAAACGGATTGTAGATTTTTGCCGAGGGGAAATACGAGTCCATCCCGAAGGTGCGTGCTTCGTCGGGGATGATCGGTACGAACCGCTTACCCATGCTTTCGTCACGCAACAGGTCCTTGAGCAATCGAGCAAATGCCATCGTCGTCGCAACTTCCTGCTTACCACTTCCCTTTTTGGCCAACTCGTAGAGTTTGACGTCCGGAAGGGCGATCGGTGCGGGTTGATTACGGCGCTGGGGAAGGGCTCCGCCTAGTTCACGCCGCTTGTTGAGCAAATACTGGATAGCCGGATCATCCGGACCCGGGT
>JAEMRP010000245.1 GCA_016463265.1 Microbacteriaceae bacterium
CGGGCGTGTTTACGAGTGACTCTTCGGTGCACAACGGCCAGGTCGGACACCCGAGCCCGGACGCGGTCAGCCGCACAAATGCACCCGTGACGGCGATTCCCGATTGAGCGATAAGCGACAACCACACAACAATTCGAACGGAACGGTCCCTCAACGAGGTCGGAAATGCAAAGCGCATCGAAGCCTAACGAGTAAGATGAAAGAGCGAGCTAACGACCACCAGTCTATGTTCGTACCGCACGCCGTGCGGTTCGTCGGCACGATGAACGTGTTCTAGACGAGAAAGGAAATCAACCATGGGCGACATCATTGTTGACCGACCCGAACTGGATGGACTCGGGCAGTACGAGTTCGGATGGCATGACTCAGATTCAGCGGGAGCCAGCGCTCGTCGCGGCATCAACGCCGATGTGGTCAAGGACATCTCGTCTCGGAAGAACGAGCCGGAGTGGATGCTTGAGCGTCGCCTCAAGGCCCTCGAACTTTTCTTCACGAAGCCAATGCCAAACTGGGGCGCCGACCTATCGGGTATCGATTTCGACAACATCAAATATTTCGTCAAGTCCACCGAGCGCCAGGCGCAGTCCTGGGAGGACCTCCCCGAAGACATCCGAAAGACATATGAGCGTCTCGGAATTCCGGAAGCAGAGCGTCAGCGTCTCGTCGCGGGTGTTGCTGCTCAGTACGAATCCGAGGTTGTCTACCACCAGATTCGTGAAGATCTCGAACAGCAGGGCGTCTTGTTTCTCGACACCGACACCGCGCTTCGCGAACACCCCGAAATATTCAAAGAATATTTCGGCACGATAATTCCGAGTGGCGACAACAAGTTCGCCGCCCTCAACACGGCCGTCTGGTCGGGCGGTTCGTTCGTCTACGTCCCCAAGGGCGTTCACGTCGAAATCCCGCTACAGGCCTATTTCCGAATCAACACCGAAAACATGGGCCAGTTCGAACGAACGCTGATCATCGCCGACGAAGATTCATACATTCACTACATCGAGGGCTGCACGGCTCCGATCTACAAGTCCGACTCGCTGCACTCGGCCGTCGTCGAGATCGTCGTCAAGAAGGGCGCACGCGTTCGCTACACGACCATTCAGAACTGGTCGACGAACGTCTACAACCTCGTCACGAAACGCGCAATCGCACACGAACGCGCCACCATGGAGTGGGTTGACGGAAACATCGGGTCAAAGGTCACGATGAAGTACCCGTCGATTTTCCTCGTGGGGGAGCACGCCAAGGGTGAAACCCTCTCGGTCGCGTTCGCCGGCCCAGGGCAACACCAGGACGCAGGTGCCAAAATGATTCACCTCGCACCGAATACCACTTCGTCAATCATTTCGAAGTCGATTGCCCGCGGCGGAGGACGCGCTGGTTACCGCGGCGAGGTCCGAATGGGTGAAAGAGCCCATCACTCGGCCAACACCGTTCGGTGTGACGCGCTTCTCGTCGACACAATCTCGCGCAGCGACACATACCCCGCAATCGACATTCGCGTGGACGATGTTCACCTCGGTCACGAAGCGACCGTCTCGCG
>JAEMRP010000246.1:0-1121 GCA_016463265.1 Microbacteriaceae bacterium
GTCAAAGAGAGGCCGGTCGCCCCGCTCGGTTGGTGGCAACGTGCGATTTTCGAAGCTACGTTTCACACCGTCAACCCGGGTGACTCTCGTTTCTGGAGCGCGCGCAAAAAACTGATTTCTCGAATTGCAACCCCCATCGACGGCGACACGCGCTATGTTCCCGTGCTCACACGCAAGGGTGGCGTCGGAAAGACCACCACCACCACGCTGTTGGGAATGGCAATGGCACAACACCGTGAAGACCGTGTCGTTGCGATTGACGCGAACCCTGACCGCGGAACTCTCGCCGAAAGAATTCCTCGAGAGACGAAAAACACGATTCGTTCGGTGGTTCTCAAAGCGCCGTCCATTGGATCGTTCACTGACTTTGTTGAATTCGTCAGCCGCGACAAAACGGGACTTCATGTACTTGCATCAGACCCGGACCCCACGCTGGCTGATGCTTTTGACGAATTCGATTACAACGTCGTCGCCGATGTCGCATCACGCTACTACTCCGTAATCCTCACAGACTGCGGAACCGGAATAGTTCACTCGGTCATGCGCCCGATTCTTCAACGCGCCAACGCGCTGGTCATCGTTTCTGGCGGGTCTATCGACGAAGCGCGCCTTGCTTCCGAGACGTTATCGTGGCTCGAATCTAACGGGCGCGCCGAACTCGTTCGTAACTCGGTGGTCGCCTTGAATACCGCGACCTCGGGAACGATGTTGGTCAAACTCGACGAGATCGAAAACCACTTTCGATCGCGTGTTCGCGAAGTCGTTCGAATTCCTTATGACGCCCACATTGCTGCTGGTTCGGTTATCACCTGGACGAAGTTGAACAAAATTACTCGCGATGCTGCGGAACTCCTAGCTGCATTCGTCGTTGAGGGAATTACCGCTAACGAATAATGCCGGTTCGTGAGATTCGCCTGTTCGGCGATCCAATTTTGCGCAGTGTGGCAGACCCGGTTGTGCGGTTCGACGAGCCGACACAATCGTTGGTTCGCGATCTCGTGGACACAGTTTCGATTCCGGGTCGAGCGGGCGTCGCGGCGAATCAGATCGGCGTGGGGCTTCGGGCATTCAGTTTTCACGTCAACGGCACAATCGGGTGCATCCTGAATCCGGTTTTGGCG
>JAEMRP010000246.1:1131-1537 GCA_016463265.1 Microbacteriaceae bacterium
CGGATGAGGGCTGTTTGTCAATTCCGGGCTTTTCGTTCCCACGACTTCGCTATCCCTTCGCGCGGGTCACAGGCTTCGATCGAAACGGCGCACCACTGGAACTCGAGGGTGATGGGCTTCTTGCCCAAGCGCTACAACATGAAATCGGGCACCTCGACGGTGTACTCTACATCGAAGGACTTCCCCCAGAAATCAAACGCAGCGCGATGCGCGACATCAGGTCGGCTGATTGGTTCCGTTCCTAACCGACAATCGAGATCCCCGACGTCTCAGGGTTTCCGCTATACAGTTCATCTATTTCCGCCGAAAAGTCGGCAACAATCACATGGCGCTTGATGCTCATCTTCGGAGTTAGGTGACCACTGTCTTCGGTGAACTCGGTCGGCAGAATCACGAACTTTCGAAT
>JAEMRP010000247.1 GCA_016463265.1 Microbacteriaceae bacterium
CGTCTCCTGTTGCCGGCGTGCTCGAAGAAATCTATGCCCAGGAAGACGAGACCGTCGAGGTTGGTGCTCCGCTCGCACGCATCGGCGAAGGAAACGCCGCCGCACAGGCCGCACCCGTTGACACCCAGGTCGCACCCGTTGCCGAGATTCCCGCGGCTGAAGAACCCGCGGTCGCTCCGATCGTTCAGGCTCCCGTCACTCCGCAACCCGTGTTTGCACCTCCCGCGATGTCCGAACCGGTCGTTATCACTCCTCCGGTGGTGGCTGCTGCTCCCGTAACTATTCAACCCGTCGTAGTGGCCTCACCCGCTGTAATCCCGACACCGCGCTTCGGAAGCCCATACGTCAGCCCGATTGTGCGCAAGCTGGCCCATGATCGCGGAGTCGACCTGGCTGGAGTCGTTGGGACCGGAATCGGGGGTCGTATCCGAAAGGAAGATGTTCTCGCTGCAGAAACTGGCGCAGAACCCGCCGCTCAGACTGCAGTAATTCCGGCGACTGTGCCTGCGCCCGTCGCCGCCCCTGTTTTCCCCGATGACGCCGTCCCCCTCGCAACGTCGGAACTTCGCGGGACTCGAGTGCCGATGTCGCGACTGCGCAAGGTCATCGCCGAACGCGCCGTGCTCTCCATGGTGTCCACCGCGCAACTCACAACCGTCATTGAGGTTGATGTCACGACCGTGTCGAACCTGCGCGACGACATCAAAGCCGATTTTCAATCGAAGACGGGTCAGAAACTCACGTTCCTCCCTTTCTTTGTTAAGGCGTCGGTCGAAGCACTCCAGGCCTTCCCGATCATCAACAGCACGGTCCAAGGAGACGACATCGTCTACCCCGGATTCGAGAACATCTCGATCGCGGTGGACACCGAGCGCGGACTTCTCACCCCGGTCGTGAAGAATGCAGGCGGCAAGAGCATCGCGGCGCTGTCCGCTGACATCGCGGACCTCGCGGATCGCACGCGTAACAACAAGCTCACGCCGGACGAGTTGCAGGGCGGTACTTTCACCGTCACCAACACGGGGTCGCGTGGCGCGTTGTTCGACACCCCCGTCGTATTCCTTCCGCAGTCCGCCATTCTCGGACTGGGAGCGGTTGTCAAGCGCCCCGTCGTCATGGGGGGCGACTCAATCGCCATTCGCTCGATGGTCTATCTGGCGCTGTCCTACGACCACCGCATCGTCGACGGCGCAGATGCCGCTCGCTTCCTTGGCGCGATGAAGTCTCGACTCGAAGCAGGCGCGTTCACCGCCACCGACCTCGGTTACTAGGAGAAGAAGATGGCAAAAGAACCCGGCCGCTTCCGTCAAATCTTTGATGTCCTGATCCTCGTCATCAAGCGCGATCGTCTCGCGCTCCTGTGGCTCATCCTCGGAACCTTCGGTCCAATCGCCGCCGGAATTGTATTCGCTCTTGTTGCGACCGGCGGAGAACCAATTAGCTTCGTCGTGTCCATCATCTTCGGAGTTCTCGCTGGTGTACTCGGATTTCTCATTGTCCTCGGACAGTTGACGCAGCGTCTCATGTATTCGAACC
>JAEMRP010000248.1 GCA_016463265.1 Microbacteriaceae bacterium
CCGATAATGCAACCCTGTCCGCGCATAAGGCGAGGCACCGAGTGAACGGTCCCGATTCCGCCCGGGTTTGTCAAGGACATCGTGTTCCCCGCAAAGTCATCGGCGGTGAGTTTGTTGGCGCGGGCGCGAGCGACGACGTCTTCGTAGGCCTCAAGGAAGTCAGCAAAGCTCATCTGCTCGGCCTTCTTGATGCCGGGGACAACGAGCGCGCGACTACCGTCGGATTTGGGAATATCAATCGCGAGCCCGAGATTGATGTGGGCCGGAACGACTAATGACGGCACACCGTCCGGCTCGTCGTAGAACACATTTTGTGACGGGAATGTCTTGAGGGCACGAATCATGGCCCAACCGATGATGTGGGTGAACGACACCTTTCCGCCTCGAGCTCGGCGGAGGTGATTGTTGATGACGATTCGGTTGTCGATCATGAGCTTGGCGGGAATCGTGCGAACGCTCGTCGCGGTGGGGACAGTCAGGCTCGCATCCATGTTCGCCGCGAGAGCCTTCGGCATTCCCTTGAGAGCGGTGACCGTGTTCTCGTTGGTCGAATCCGACGGGCGAGATGGTCCGGGTGCCTCCGCCGGAATTGGCGCTGAGGCCGGCATAGCCGAGGTCGTGCGCGACGCGGGTTGAAGTGCGGTAATCGGTCCGGTTACGTTCGGGTCGAACGCGGGGGCTTCTGTGGCGGGGGCTGCGTTCGGGGCGGAGGGAGCCGCGCCACCAGCCAGTTTCGCCGCGTAGTTCTCGAGGGACTTCACCCACGCGGGGTCAACCGAGGTCGGGTCCTTCACCCACGCCTCGTACATTTCCTCGACGAGCCAATCGTTGGCTCCAAAATCGTCAGCACTCAGGTCAGTAGTTCCCTCACTCGACACTGTGAATTGTCACCTCGTTGCTGGAAATTCGACGGCAGGCGCGTGCTACCGAGTTCTAGCCTAGTCCCGTCGCTAGGCGGTTTGCGCACCTCTGATAACGTGCTCCACAATCTATACTTAATCCATGGATCTCCCGCATAGTCAGTTGACACCCACCAACGGTTTCACGGTGGGTGTCTTGTGACCGAATGGGGGTTGATTGGAATTGGCGTGCTACTCACGGTCGGCACCGGATTCTTTGTCGCTTCAGAGTTTGCGCTCGTTTCACTCGATCGCGCCGACCTCGAGGCACGTCGCGATGCCGGAGAAAATGGCTTTTCCCTCGCGATTCGCGCTTTGAAGCGCACGTCGACGCACTTGTCATCTGCCCAACTCGGGATCACTATCACCACTCTGTTGACGGGATGGTTGATGGAACCGGCCATCGGCAGGCTTTTGTCGCCGATGCTGTCGGCATGGGGTCTCACCGCCGGTGTCGTTGATGCGGTGTCGTTGGTTGTTGCGATAGCTATCGCGACGATACTGTCCATGATTGTTGGCGAATTGGCTCCCAAAAACCTAGCACTGGCCATTCCGCGCCGGGTCATCAAAATTGTCGCGCCGTTCCAACTCGCCTTCACGTGGCTGTTCGCACCTTTCGTCGGC
>JAEMRP010000249.1 GCA_016463265.1 Microbacteriaceae bacterium
GCGGTCAGTGTGGGGCGAGCCCGGACCGTGGCCCGAACGCGGGTTCGGCGTGATGGTTGAGTGCGAGGCGCGATCACCGCTGCTGAGTCCCGCATCATTCGGTCACGATGGTTTCGGCGGTCAGGCCGGTTTCGCTGACCCCACCCACCGCGCCAGTTTCGGGTTTGTGACGAATTACCTGATCGTTGGCAGTCAGGAACATGACCGATGGAAAAAGCTTGTCGGCGAGGTCCGCGCCGTTCTCGAAAAGGGTTGACAAACCATCGTCTAAATCGTACAATTTGTACATGAATTCTGTCACCTCGTCGCACGCCCGCCAGAACTGGGCTGAAACCGTCGAAGCCGCCCGAAACGAACCTCTCATCATCACCGATCACGGGCGACCGACCGTCGCCGTCATGGATGCCGCACTAGCCAAACTCGCGCTCCAAGTCCTCGAAGATTCGCGGGACATCGAACGCGCAACCGCCGCACTTGAGGAATACCGCAAAGACGGCGTCGCTCACTCGCTAGAGGACGTGGCCGCCGAATTTGGCATCACACTTGGCTGAACGATATGCCGTCTCGTGGCAGCCAAAAGCACTCAAGGCGTTGCGTCGAATTGACAATTCCGATGGCGTCAGGCTCATCCTTGCGAGCCAAGCGCTCGGCAACAACCCGTTTCCCGCGAATTCTCGGCCCGTGGTTGGCCCCGATGACGTGTTTCGAATTCAGGTGGGCCCGTATCGGTTGCTGTACACCGTCGAAAAAGCCAAGTTATTGATTCTCGTGCTGACCGTCGGACATCGGCGTGACGTTTACCGTCTGAATCTCCACTGAACAATCGCTGTTTTGCTCGCATTGAGGGCTGGTGTAATCTTTCGATATGACACTCAACGCTGGCGATAAAGCCCCCGAATTCACCCTTCCCGACGCGTCGGGGACTCACCACTCGCTCGCGGACTTTGCGGGCCAAAACGTCATCGTCTACTTCTACCCGAAGGCGATGACCCCCGGCTGCACGACCCAGGCGTGTGACTTCCGCGACAACATGGCCGCCTTCACGAGCAAGGGATACGTCGTCATCGGCGTTTCCCCCGACTCCGGCAAGGACCTCCAGCAGTTCGCCGACGAGGAAAGCCTGCCGTTCATGTTGCTCGGTGACGAAAGCAAAGAGACTCTGAAGACATATGGTGCGTTCGGCACCAAGAACATGTACGGCAAAGAGGTGCAGGGCGTCATCCGCTCGACGTTCGTCATTGACGGCGACGGTGCACTCACGCACGCGCTGTACAACGTCAAAGCGACCGGCCACGTTGAGATGCTGCGCGAAAAACTCGGCGTCTAAGTAATAGCCGTATTAAACAGCGAACCGATTGCGAACGTGACGGCGAGCGCCGCTGACCCACCGATAACGACCCGGACCACCGATTTTACGGTCGAACTTCCGCCTAGGTAAGCTCCAGCGGCACCGGTCCCCGCGAGGGCAATGATGGACGCAACGATTGTTGCCGGAATTCTGAACTCTTCCGCGGCGAACAAGA
>JAEMRP010000250.1 GCA_016463265.1 Microbacteriaceae bacterium
GGTCGACGTCGCGTGGCCGTGCAACTCGACCAAATACATCAGCCACTTCCCGGAGACCCGCGAGATCTGGTCGTTCGGTTCGGCCTACGGCGGAAATGCGTTGTTGGGAAAGAAGTCCTTCGCTTTGCGCATCGCGTCGGCGATGGCCCGCGATGAGGGTTGGCTTGCCGAACACATGATGCTCGTCCGAGTCACATCACCCGAGGGTCAGGTCGCGCACATTGCGGCAGCGTTCCCGAGCGCGTGCGGCAAAACCAACTTTGCGATGATGCAACCGACTCTGCCGGGGTGGCGGGTCGAAACTCTCGGAGACGACATCGTCTGGATGTGGATCGATGAGAACGGTTTGTTGCGCGCCATCAACCCTGAAGCCGGGTTCTTCGGAGTCGCGCCGGGAACGAGCAACGCGACCAACCCCGTGGCCATTCAAACGCTCTGGGGTAACACCATCTTTACGAACGTTGCATTGACTGATGGTGGTGACGTCTGGTGGGAGGGACTCACGAAAGAAAAGCCCGCACATCTCACCGATTGGACCGGCCAGGATTGGACGCCGGAATCGGGAACGCCCGCGGCACACCCCAACTCGCGGTTCACCGTCGCAATTGACCAGTGCCCGACCACCGCGAGCGACTGGGCGGATCCGCGCGGAGTTGTCGTTGACGCGATTGTCTTTGGTGGTCGGCGATCCGACACCATGCCCCTCGTCACGGAAGCCCGCTCGTGGTCTCACGGTGTTTACCTCGGTGCAACGATGGCGTCGGAGCGCACCGCCGCGGCCGAGGGAACCCTTGGCGAACTTCGCCGTGACCCGTTCGCGATGGCGCCCTTCACCGGGTACAACGTCGGTGACCACTGGGCCCACTGGTTGTCCATCGGCGAGCGCCTCCGTGTCTCTGGGCGCTTTCCCCGAATCTTCCACGTGAACTGGTTCCGGCGCGATGAGAGTGGGCGATTCCTGTGGCCAGGTTTTGGCGACAACATTCGTGTCGTCAAGTGGATGATGGATCGCTTGCGCGGTGACATTGGAGGCGTCGATAGCCCAGTTGGCACGCTTCCAAAACTCGCCGATCTCGATTTGCGCGGACTCGACACGACCCTCACCGACGCCACCGAAATCGTGTCGGTCAACGTCGCCGAAATCGAACGAGACGCCCGAGACGCTCAATCCCTGCTAACGCTCATCGGCGACACCGTCCCGTCAGCGATCTGGGCAGAGAATACCGAGACAATCACCTTGTGTCGATGATAATTTATCGTAATCAAATCGTCATAGAACCTTCACCGGTAATTGAACGGTGTGCGAGTATATTATGCTATATGCAGTCGAACTCAGGTTTGGGTTATGCGAAAATGGTTGCGACCATCGCCATCGTCATGCTCGCATTGACAGGGTGCAGTCCCACTGAGGCTCCGACGGCAGGGCCGAATCCGACCGAGACGACGCAACCAACGGCTGACCCGACGGAAACCCCCGTCCAAACCGAGTTCTTCTCGATGCCCGCCGACTGCACCGGCA
>JAEMRP010000251.1 GCA_016463265.1 Microbacteriaceae bacterium
GCCACGGGATTGGTCATCATTGTCCGATAGAAACGATGGGAGCGAGCAATTGCGCCCAGGTCGAGGACACCCGCGACCGAACCTCGCCATTCAGCGAACGGGTTCACACGCTTTCGCAGAAATCGCACAAAACCCCGAAACAGCGATCCGAGAGTCAGTCCCAACGCCCGAAACGGTCGGACCGCCGGGGGGCCGTAAACCAGTACACGGTGTGCGCGGGCGCGCGCCTCTTCGCGTTCTGCCTGCGACTCGGACACCTCACCCGCGAGTGCCTCGTAGGACGTCACGGCTGTATCAATCACCGCCGTCGGCACGACCTCAACGAGCCAGCCAGCGCTTCGAGCCCGAAAACAGAAATCTAGTGCTCCGCCGAGGGCGGGAAGGGCTGGGTCAAAACCGTTCAACGACGTCCATACCGATCGACGAACGAGCATGCCCGCCTCTCCGACGGCGAGAACATCACTGGTTCGATCAAACTGGGCCTGATCCAGTTCGCGTTCGGCGATTTGGAAGGCGTACCCCGATCGGGTCATTGACTCGCCCATTTCACGAATCGTGACGGGAGACTGCGCATCCATTTGCTTTGGCCCAACAATCCCGACGGACGGGGATGTGTCAAGAATTGAAGCCAACGCAGTGAATGCGCCGGGTCGGACACTCGTATCGTCGCGCAGGATCCACACAGTTTCGGCGGAGGAATCGAGCATGGCGCGATCGACTGCGTGAGACAGCGAGAGTGTCGGCGATCCGACGATTTCCGCCTGTCCGTTGAGGCGAACGGAATCCCCGGTGAGATTTACCACGGTAACAGTGCCAGGAACCTTGTCCGCGGCCAGGGACAGCAGGGTTGCCGAAAGTCGTTCGGGGTGCCGCCGTGTGACCACGACAACCGCGAGTGAGTCGCGAATCATCGAACCGACTCCTCAGTCCTTATGCGCGGCGACGGTATTTGCGGCGCTCGCGCTCTGATAGGCCACCCCAGATTCCAAATCGTTCGTCGTTCGCAAGAGCGTATTCGAGACATTCGGTTTTCACGGTGCATTCTGCACAAATCCGCTTTGCATCGCGAGTGGACCCGCCCTTCTCGGGGAAAAAGGCTTCGGGGTCGGTCTGGGTGCATAAGGCATCGGCTTGCCACGCGAGCGGGTTGTCGTCACCGACGGCATTGCCGGTGCCGATGACACCCAATCGGAGTGGGTCGATTGCCCAGTTTCCGGGGACGTCATTGCGATAATCAGTCATGACGAGTTTTCCTCCTAGTGGGTCAGCGAGACACCTAATTACACCGTTGTTATTCCCAATAGTCAAGTTATGTTTGTGAAAAATTTCGTGTAGGCGAATGCGCCACAAAAATCCGCCCGTTCCCAGTGACCCGGTGAACAGTTTCTCCCGCCTCGATGAAAACAGAACTGCCCCGCGGAAGACTACATTCAACGTCGGAGTAGAGCATCACTTCTCCCGCCACCGCGATGGCGATAGCCGGTCCCGAAATTGCGACGTTAACATCGTGATGGGCCT
>JAEMRP010000252.1:0-597 GCA_016463265.1 Microbacteriaceae bacterium
TCCGTATCGGCGTACTTTCTATTCTACGATGAAACGTTTTGGCCCACCACGCAGTCAGAACACGCAAACCAACACGCTACGCGATGAATGGTGCGGTGGCCCGTTGCTCAGCAATCGCAACGACGAGCACTCCCACCACACGCAGTCCCACCCTGACGCACGCGTCGGTCGCGGCATCAATCGATGCACCCGTTGTCATCACGTCATCGACGATGACAACACGAGACCCAATCGGAGGTCGCCGTGAACCGACATGGATGTTGCGGCGGCGCCGCTCTGTTCGATGGCGGCCCCGTTGCGTCCCGAGGTCGTCCATTAGCAAACAGTTCGCAACCGTGAGTTCCGCGGCCCGCGCAATTGTCGACCCGAGTCCGTACCCGCGGGCAAGGAATCCTGGTCGCGATGACGGTACGGGGATCGCAATCACGTCCCCCCATGGCAGCGCCGCGTTGCGAAGCGCACCACCGAGACGCCGAATCACTGCGTGGGCACTGCGATGCTTCGCGGCCAAGATGAGGGCCCGAAGCCCCCCACGGTATGCCCCGAGCGCGACGATCGGAATACCGCGTGACGTGGTTGCGCGGTGGGGGGTTGCGG
>JAEMRP010000252.1:607-1501 GCA_016463265.1 Microbacteriaceae bacterium
ATACAGGTGTCACACACCATGGCGCCCCACGTGGCGCATCCGACACAACGAGAGTCAAAGAATTGTTCAATGAGATGCACGCCTCAACAGTGACGGAACCACCATGGAATGTGTCGCCTACCCCGCTAATCGGTGGATAACCCGTCCTAGTGCTGGGTTGCGAGCACGTCGGCGAAAACTCCGGTCGATTCCCATACCCCACCACGCGGTTTCCACAGTTGGCCATCTTCAGAGATGACAATCAACCCCGCTTCGCCCCTGTTTCCTCCGGAAATCCCAGTCGGATTCGGCGGTTGACCAATGAGTCGTGAGCCCCCACCTACCGTCGCCAACTCGACGTGAACCACACCGTTACGTTCTCCGAGCAAAGCGACGTGTGTCGAGTCCGCCCACGCGAGGTCGACAATGGAATCAGCGGAAACGGCGAGCCGACGGTATGCAGACACATACGTCGGCCTACCGAAGTTGTCAGCCGCGATTGCGCCGACGAGAACGTATCCTTGCCCGAGGTCGTTGATTGCGATAGCCACACGCGTATCGTCACGGGACACCTCGAGCCCGACGATGCGTGCGGAACGAGACCACGGTCCGTCAATTGTGAAGTCCCGACCGGCGTTGTCTACAAAAATCCGAGCGGGCGAGTCAGGATTTACCCACCACACTGATTGTGAACCGCCGATCTGGGGGTCTACCGCGGACACCTGCCTCGATAACCGGTTTACCCCGTCCTTCACTAGATAGACCCCCGTGGGCGAGGAGATGGCCGCAGTGTTGGTCGACGCGTCAAACGAAACCGACGTCGGCTCGAGGTTCACGATGTTCGCCTCAATCGAAGAAATCGAGCCAGTCTCTGATCCGGTTGAGTAACCGAAAGAGTTGTTGTAAACGATGAGC
>JAEMRP010000061.1 GCA_016463265.1 Microbacteriaceae bacterium
AACCGATGACCTCTTCCGTGTGAAGGAAGCGCGCTACCAACTGCGCCAATCGCCCTTCCCTCATTCTGACACAACCCGAGGTTTGCGAAAGCGCCCGTGGCCTTAAGACGCGACTTCGCGGTGGGTCAGGGCGACGAGGCGCGACTGCGCGCGAAGGTACTTCTTGCGAAACCCACCCGAGAGCATCTCGTCCGGGAAAACCTCATCCACGGCGACACCAGTGGCGCGAATCGGAATGTCTGCGTCGTAAAGGCGATCGACGAGCGCAACGAACCTTAGGGCGTCATTTTGGTCAGTGAACGCCCCAACATCTCGCCAAATCGCGAGAGAAACCCCCGCAATCAGAGGGACGTATTTGCTCGGGTGAAGCGTAGCGAGGTGTCCGATGACATCGCGGAAGTAGTCATCCGAGACTGCGCCCGTCGTCGGAAGTTCGTCGAGTTCGACGGCGGTCGCAACGTCGGCACGTCCTTCGTTTTCACGGTGTCGATAGTCAACCCCGTCGATTCGGAGCGTGACAAATCGATCGGACAGCGCGTGAATCTCGCGCAGGAAGTCGGCCGCGGCGAAACGGCCTTCTCCGAGAGCATTCGGTGGCGTGTTGGACGTAGCCATGACCTTCGTCCCTGTCTCCATTAGGTCACCGAGCAATCGGGTCATCATCATGGTGTCACCCGGGTCGTCGAGCTCAAACTCGTCAATAGCGATGAACGACGCACCCGCGAGAGATTTCGCCGCTTCGGCGTAACCGAGCGCGCCGACCAACGCGGTGTATTCGATGAATGTGCCGAAATACTTCCGTCCAGAGGCGCGGTGCCAGGTCGCGGCGAGAAGGTGAGTTTTTCCGACGCCGAATCCGCCGTCGAGATACAAGCCAGGGCGCTGGGCGGACTTACGGAAAAACCCACCACCACCGGCCCCGACAAACGCGTGCGCCGAGTCACGAGCGGCAATCTGGGAGGGGAAGTTGGCGTCCGGAACGAAGGACTCGTAAGACGCAGACGCGAACTGTCGCGGGGGCACGAGGTGCTTCAGCATCTGAGCAGTAGTGAGAGACGGTCGTCTTTCGACCAGATGTATGCGCGACACGATTTCACGAGCCTACCCGACTGAATCCCGCGGCCGACCGATAATCATCGTCATGAAGATCAGTAATGATTATCCGGAGGTTTTCGACTTTGATTCTCGAGATTCCGTCTCGACACAGAGCTGGTGGAACACTCTCGGCGACGAATGGGTTCGCGTGAATCTCATTACTGATTCCCTCGGCAACACGGTCGGAAGTTCCCGCTCCAGTAGCGATCTCACGGGCGGTGGTGACCGCGACCTCCTTGCCGCGCTCCGAGCCGAAGCCGACGTCATCATTGTTGGCGGCGAAACGGTTCGAACCGAACCGGATTGCATCCCGCGCAATAAAGACGTTGTGATTGTCTCCAAAACTGGAAACATCCCACTCAGCACTATTGCCAGGGCACGCGGTCGAATCACTGTGCTACACGGTCGCTCCGGAAACCCTCCGAGTCCGATTGACGGTGTCGTGCTTCGACAATTCACCGGTGAGGCGATTATTCAGGCAGTTCGAGCCCTCGGATACCGGAAAATCGTGTGCGAAGGCGGCCCGAAACTCGTCACGACGTTGGTCGACGCACAGGTGGTCGACGAATGGTGCCAGACGCTGTCACCAAAGTTGGGTCAGCGAATACCGCATCTCGTCGCTCCGGATTTTGGTGGCACGCTGGTCAATGTCGCGCACGATGACGATGGTTACCGCTACCTGCGCCAGAGCCGCAACGGCGCGCCTCGAATGTCGTCCTGAGGTCCTGGAATAGTTTTGGTGAGTGGTCACTGACTCGTCTACTCCCCGCTACTTCGCAGATCTTGTTGACTCGGTTTCGTCACTCACCTGGCCCGACGGTCTCGACGTTCATGCCATTGACGCTCCGACCGGGCTCGCACCCAACGCCCTGGCTTTTGCCGCCGATGTGACAGCTGGTCCGGGAAAGCACGACCGCGGCACCGGCCGTCTCATTTTCCTCGATGACCCCAGCGAGCCGTCGGGCTGGGGTGGACGAACCCGCGCAATCATTTTCGCGCAATCCCCGATCGAACCACTGATGGGTGGCCACGACGAACTTTCGCACGTCGCGTGGTCGTGGCTCACGGAATCCCTGGCCGAGGCAGGCGCGTCCTACGAACACCCAGCCGCGACGGTGACACGGGTTGTCTCGGTCGGATTCGGGGATCTTTCCGCCCAGGGTCGGGGTTCTCAGATTGAGGTCCGTGCGTCCTGGTCGCCGACATCGAGTGACGCGAGACCTCACGCCGAGGCGTGGGCGCGATTTGTCTTGCACCTCGCTGGATTCGAGATCCTGCCCGAGGGTGTCTCGGCCATGGGTTTGTGATGTCCGACGCCCCAGCATTGCCAGAGACCGTAGCGGCCGAATTGCCGTCCGCCACACTCTCTCGGACGCCACACGTGATAGACACCCCCGAGGGTTTGTCCGCCGCAATCGCGGAACTGGCCGGTGGTTCCGGTCCTTTCGGTGTGGATGCCGAGCGCTCGAGCGGCTTTCGCTATTCCGCGCGGGCCTACTTGATTCAAGTCAGCCGCCGCGGCGGCGGCACCCATCTCATTGACCCCATTGCGTTCGACGGGCTTACCGATCTGGGCCAATTGCTCGCGACGGACGAATGGATACTTCACGCAGCGACACAGGACCTTGCCTGTCTCGCCGAAGTAGGGCTTGTCCCGACAAAGCTTTTCGACACCGAGTTGGGTTCTCGACTGGCAGGGCTTCCCCGGGTGGGTCTCGGAACAGTGGTCGCCGAACTGCTCGGGCTTCACCTCGCTAAAGAGCATTCCGCCGCAGACTGGTCGACCCGACCTATTCCGCAGGAGTGGATCGTCTACGCGGCACTCGACGTCGAGTTGCTGCCTGACCTGCGCGACGCTCTGGCCTCGGTGCTCGAGGCGGCAGGCAAAACCGAAATCGCGGAACAAGAGTTTGCACATCTGCTGACATGGAAACCGGCTGAGCCAAAAGCTGACCCGTGGCGGAGGCTCTCGGGATTGCAGAGCTTGACGTCGCCACGGCATCTCGCCGTCGCACGCGAGCTGTGGATTGCCCGCGATCATTTTGCCGAGTCGATTGACTTAGGACCCGGTCGAGCGATACCCGACCGTGCAATTGTCGCAGCAGCCTCTCGATTGCCGAACTCGCGCGGTGCGCTTGCTGCGATCAAGGAATTCAGCGGACGCTATTCCAGGCGTGAATTGGCGCGCTGGTGGGACGCCATCGAACGGGGACTCTCAACTGACGACCTGCCACCCATGCGGGTACGCGGCAACGGCTTGTCGACGCCGCGAAACTGGAAGGACCGCCATCCGGAGGCCTATGCCCGGTTCGTGTGCGTTCGCGAATCGTTGTCAGAAATCGCCACCAGCTCATCGATTCCCATCGAAAACCTCGCGCTTCCCGAGATGATTCGTCGAATCTGCTTCGAACCACCCGCCGTCTTTGAGCCAACCGCCGTTGCCACGTGGTTGCGCGACGCCGGTGCCCGCGAGTGGCAAATAGAGTTATTACATTCTGAATTGAACGATTGCTTCGTCCGCGTGGCCGAGGACCCCACCGAGTTCCTCACCGCTGCGGCCGACACCGACGACTAGCGCCGGCGGATCAGGAACAACAACAAGCGGAGGTTCAGGCGTGACCCAGGACGTTTTCTATATTGATGGGATTCGAAGCCCGTTCGGTCGTGCCGGTGCCAAGGGCATTTATCGCGACACGCGAGCCGACGACATCGCGACGGCTACGCTTCGCGGACTGCTGTCACGGAACCCGTCAGTTCCACCAGCGGAAATTGACGATGTTGCCATCGCAGCGACAACACAGGAAGGCGATCAAGGACTGACGCTCGGACGAACCGTCGGTCTCGCGGCGGGACTCCCACCGTCAGTCCCCGGTTTCGCGATCGACCGAATGTGTGCTGGCGGAATGACCTCGATGACCACCTTGGGCTCGGGGATTGGGTGGGGACAAATTGATGTCGCCATCGCGGGTGGCGTTGAACACATGGGTCGCCACCCGATGGAGTTCGCGGCGAAGGCAAACCCCGCGATGCTCGAGGCTGGACTACTGACCGACGAATCATTAGCCATGGGTTTCACCGCCGAAATCCTGCACGACAAATTTCCGACGATTACGAAGAATAGAACTGACGCCTACGCGGAACAAAGCCAGCGCCGTGCGTCGGCTGCATACGAGTCCAGTTTCATCCAGCCCGATCTCGTCACCATTGACACCCCCAACGGGGTTGCGGCTCGCGATGAACAACTCCGGCCGACCACAACCCTCGAATCTCTGTCAGCACTAGGCACACCGTTCCGTGAAAACGGTCGAGTAACGGCTGGAAATTCGTCGCCACTCACCGACGGTGCGACGATGTCACTCGTGGCCGGAACGAATGCTGTGGAGCGATTCGGGCTCACGCCGAAGATGAGGCTCGTGTCCTACGCCTTCGCCGGAGTCTCGCCGAACGAGATGGGCTTGGGGCCAATACCCTCCACCGAGAAGGCTCTCGCCAAAGCGGGCCTGTCAATCCACGACATCGGAGCGATTGAGATCAACGAGGCCTTCGCCGTCCAGGTGCTGGTGTTCGCCGACCATTTCGCCATCGACCAGACCTCCGAAACTCTGAACCCGTGGGGCGGCGCAATCGCATACGGTCACCCGCTTGCCAGCTCTGGCGTGCGACTTGCGATTCAGCTTGCCCGCCAATTTGAAGCGGACCACTCGATCAGATACGGAATCACGACGATGTGCGTCGGACTAGGCCAGGGCGGCACGATGGTCTGGGAAAACCCCAACTTCCGAGCATGATCGATTACCCCGACGAGGATTTCCCAGCATTCGCTGAGTTGACTGAAAGCCTCAGCCCCGCCGGCAACCGTGTCGCTGTGTTGACGGTGACAAATCACGACGACCGACGTCCGACGACGCTCGGTCCGCTGGGTCTGGACCGACTCGGCGTTGCGCTCGACGAGTTCGCGTCGCACTCGGGCGAATTCGCGGCGCTCATCGTGACGGGTCACAGCCGAACGTTCTGTGCTGGTGCAAACCTAGACACTCTCGCCAACCCCCGCCACTTCGACGACGCCCTGGAACTCGCGCAAGAAGGCCACCGAGTCTTCTCGAAACTGGCGAACCTTGGAGTTCCCAGCGTCGCCGCAATCAACGGAACAGCGCTCGGCGGCGGACTGGAACTCGCGCTGCACTGCACCCATCGCGTGTCCCAAGCCGGTCCGATCGCCCTGGGACTCCCCGAAGTCGGGCTCGGGCTCATTCCGGGTTGGGGCGGTGCGACCCTGCTGCCTCACATCATCGGTCTCGAGTCAGCGCTGCGAGTCATGGTCGACAACGCCATCGTCGGAAAAACGCTGACGCCCCAGGTCGCCCTCGATTTCGGAATTGTCGATGGTGTTGCTGCCGACGCGCTGGATGGCGCTCTCGCGTTGGTCGATTCGCTGCCGAAACTCGCTCAATCACGCACGGGCGTCACCAATCCCAATGCAGGTGCATTGATTGACGCCACCTTCGACCGTTACATCGGCCGTCGCGGAAATCCGATTGCGGCGCTCACTCACTTGCGGCGACTTTTTCATCATTCGCTCGTGTCAACGCAGAGTGAGTCATTCGAAGCCGAGGATGCCGCACTCGCAGAACTCATGACAACATCAGAGTTTCGTCGTCGGTTGTACGCGTTTCGCATTACGAGCACCGCGCACCGGTCGCCGCCCGGAACTCCTTCCGTTAGTCCCCGAGAAATCCGCCGA
>JAEMRP010000062.1 GCA_016463265.1 Microbacteriaceae bacterium
TGGCCGAAGGATTCACTGGCTACTCGTTGCCCGACGACCTGCTCTCGGGTAACGGGCTTCGAATCATTGACGGAATGATCAAAGCCATCCCGGGAATCGGAACCTGGATTTCTTACCTGTTGTTCGGTGGTGAGTTCCCGGGTAACGACGTCATCCCCCGTTTGTACGTCCTGCACATCATGCTGTTGCCCGCTCTTGTCATCGCACTGATCGCAATACACATGGTGCTGCTCATCATCAACAAGCACACCCAATTTGCCGGACCGGGTCGCACAAACGACAACGTCGTAGGGTCGCCCATCCTCCCCGTTTTCGCAGCGAAGGCTGGCGGATTCTTCTTCCTCGTCTTCGGAATCATTATGTTGATCGCGTCACTCTTCACAATCAACCCGATTTGGAACTATGGCCCGTACGACCCCTCTCCTGTCTCGGCCGGTACACAGCCCGACTGGTACATCGGATTCGCCGATGGAATGCTCCGGTTGATGCCGTCCGGGTGGGAATTCGTCGTCGACGGCTACACCTGGTCGCTGAACCTCCTGGTGCCGATCGTCGTGCTCATGTTGTTCATCGTCATCGTTATGGTCTACCCCTTCATCGAGGCGTGGGTCACCGGCGACAAGCGCGAGCACCACATCGCCGAGCGTCCCCGCAACCAACCCACTCGCACCGCGATTGGCGCTGCGGGAGTGACCTTCTACGCGGTCCTATGGGCCGGAGCCGCCTCTGACCTCATCGCGACGCACTTCCGCACCACGATCGAAGGTGTCATTCTCACGCTCCAGATCATGCTCTTCGTTGCTCCCGTTGCCGCGTTCTGGATGGCCAAAAAGATTGCACTGGCTCTTCAGCGAAAAGACCGCGAACTGGTTCTTCACGGATACGAGTCAAGCCGCATTGTCCGTCTGCCCGGCGGGGAATATCGCGAGATTCACACTCCGCTCTCCGAGTTTGAGCAGTGGAAACTTGTGTCGTTCGACGAATATGCCCCGGAGCAACTGCGACCGAACGCTCGTGGAAAGATCACCATCGGTGCCCGCATGCGGTCGTCGGTCTCCCGTTTCTACTTCGAAGACCGGATCGCTCCGGTCACGACCAAGGAACTCGAGTCACAAAAGCACTAATCTCTTCAAATCAGATGGGGTCTCGCCGAAAGCGAGGCCCCATTTGTTTGCGTCCTGATCAACCGTCGCGATGAGTTATCGCGAAAATGCATTGACGATGGCCATCACTATGACGAGGATGATGAATCCGGTTGCGAGGCAGCTAAAGCCCGACAGGATAGACGACACGCATCCCCCGCCCTGTTTGCCGACGATGTTGACGACGAGGTTGGTATTGGGCGGAACCTCAAATGACACTGGATTACCCGGGGAGAGATCGACGTATTTGACGTCGGGCTCGTCGGTCGTGCCGTCGGTCGTACCGTCGGCGCTGGCGTTCGCGGCAGATTCGGAATCGTCAGGTTCGGGAAGTGGTCCGCGAGGTTTGGTCACGTCTCAACACTATGCGACCGCGCTGACATGAAATAAGCAATGAAGGCCACGAACGTCGTCGCAACCAGGGTTTAGCGGCGGTACGCTCCGCGGACCGGCTCAAAGAACCATCCGATGAAGGTGATGAGAACGAGTCCGAGCGAGAATAAGGCAAGCCAAACTCCCACGCTCATGGCCAGCATCGCCAAACCACCGGCGGCTCCGGCGAACACCGGCCACCACGACCACGGGAGGTAGAAACCCATTTCGGTGTCTCCGTCATCGACGTCGGCCACGAGGTTATCTTCCGGAAGAATTCCTCCCGCCTGACGGCGCAGGTTGATGTACAGGAAGCCACCGAGAACCAGGAACATGACCATTGTCAGCGGAATCGCGAGCGTTCCAACCCATTCGATTGGCGACCCCGCGACGTAGTTCCAGGTCGGATAGACGACCGAGAAAAACAGGAAAAAGACCGCGAGCCAAAGGAAAAGCTTCGTATTGAGAGGCATTATTCGCCCTCCTACTTGTCCGAATATCCGGGTGGCGCGACCTCGGGGTGATTGAGGTCGAACGCGGGAGCTTCCGAACGAATCCGAGGAATCGAGGTGAAGTTGTGGCGAGGCGGTGGGCTGGATGTCGCCCATTCGAGCGAACGACCATAGCCCCAGGGGTCGTTAACACCGACCATGGGTGCGTTTCGCTTGGTCCACCAGACATTGAACAGGAACGGGATCATCGAGACGGCGAGAATCATCGAGCCAACCGTCGACAGTTGGTTCATCCAGGTGAAGCCGTCTTCGACCAGATACGTCGCGTAACGTCGCGGCATACCCATGACGCCGGCCCAGTGCTGAATGAGGAAGGTCATGTGGAAGCCGACGAACAGCAGCCAGAAGTGAAGTTGGCCGAGGTCTTCGCGCAGTTTTGCGCCGGTCCACTTGGGCCACCAGAAGTAGAAGCCAGCGAACATTGCAAACACGACGGTTCCAAAGACGACGTAGTGGAAATGGGCGACGACGAAGTACGAGTCCGAGAGGTTGAAGTCGAGTGGCGGCGACGCCAGGATTACCCCGGTCAATCCACCAAAGACGAAGGATACGAGGAACCCCAGAGTGAAGATCATCGGTGATTCGAACGTAATTGACCCACGCCACATCGTTCCGATCCAGTTGAATATCTTCACCCCCGTTGGGACGGCAATGAGCATCGTCATGAGAGCGAAGAACGGGAGAAGAACGCTGCCGGTCACGTACATGTGGTGTGCCCACACCGTCATAGACAGTGCAGCAATGGCGATAGTTGCGAACACAAGAGTCTTGTAACCAAAAATTGGCTTTCGTGCGAATACGGGGATGATCTCGGACACAATTCCAAAGAACGGTAGCGCAATGATGTACACCTCGGGGTGGCCGAAGAACCAGAAAAGGTGTTGCCACAAGATTGATCCACCGGTGGCCGCGTCATAGATGTGTGACCCAAAGACGCGGTCTGACCCCAGTGCCAATGCTGCAGCGGCGAATACGGGGAAAACCATGATGATGAGCAGTGACGTGATGAGCGTGTTCCAGGAGAATATGGACATGCGCCACATCGTCATACCTGGCGCGCGCATGGTGATGATCGTTGTGATGAAGTTAACCGCTCCCATGATGGTTCCGAAGCCGGACAAACCAAGACCGAAAACCCACATGTTTGCGCCGACACCCGGGGTATATGTCGCCGACGACAACGGCGCGTAGGCAAACCAACCAAACGATGCAGCTCCTTGCGGCGTGAGGAACCCCGCGGTTGCCACGAGCGAACCGAAGAAGTAGAACCAGAACGCGAGGGCGTTGAGTCTCGGGAACGCGACGTCCGGTGCGCCGATCTGGATCGGCATCAACACGTTGGCGAACGCCGCGAAAAGCGGAGTAGCGAACATGAGAAGCATGAGCGTTCCGTGCATCGTGAAGAGCTGGTTGTATTGCTCTTTGGTGACCAGGTCCATACCGGGTTGGAACAACTGTGCGCGAATGATGAGGGCCATAACACCGGCAATGAGGAAGTACACGAACGATGTGACGAAGTACATGTACCCGATGGTCTTGTGGTTCGTGGTCGTCAGGTAATCAAGGAATACGGATCCCTGTCGGCCAGCCGCTGGCGTGCTCGCGCCTTCCGGAATTGCCGGTGCTGCGGGGCGTGGTGCTGTCGTCGTCATAGCGATTCCTTAACTGTCTGTGTTTCCGTCGGTTCCGGGAAGATTCTGATTTGCGTTGTACTCGGGGCCGAGTCGGCCGGTCATGTCCTGATCGCGAAGTTTCTGCATTTGTGCGTCGTATTCGGCCTGCGAAACAACCTTGACCGTGAACAACATGAGCGAGTGATATTCACCACACAGCTCGGCGCACTTGCCACGGTAGGTTCCCTCTTTTTCCGGAGTCACATACCAGTGGTTGGTCTTACCGGGAATCATGTCCTTCTTATACAGGAAGTCGAGAATCCAGAACGAGTGGTTGACGTCGCGTGACTCGATACTTATTTCGACGGACTTCCCGACTGGTAAGTACAGAATCGGCAACGAGTTGATGTCAATGGTCTTGTCCGGTTTTTCTCTCGCCTGGATACCCGAGAAGTGAACGTTCTCCGAGAGGTAGTTGAAGTCGAACGCCCATCGCTTTCCAAAAACCTCGATTTTGACATCGGGGTTCGGATTGACTTGCTCGATAATCGCCTGATCGCGCGCAGTGAAGGCGAAAAAACCGAGAACCAAGATCAGCGGAACGACCGTGAAGAGGGTTTCAATCGGGGTGCTGTAGCGAAGCTGCGACGGAAGGGCCGTGTCCGTCTTTCGGCGACGGTAGGCGAGAGCCGCCCAAATGATGAGGCCCCAGGTAATCGCTCCGACTATCAACAGGACTATCCAGGAGGAAGACCACAATCCGATAATGCGCGACGTCTGGTTTGTGACGCCGGCTTCCGAGGGAAGGAAGCCACGAAGCTCTTGTGCGGTACAACCCGAGAGTGCAAGTGCGGCAACGATCGCGACACCTGCTGCGATTACTCGGAGAAAAATCTTCGGCACCTAGAACCTCTCGACGGAACTCTTTCAGTAGTTCTAGTCTACGACATTCCCCAGCACTGTTTCGCGCATTCGACACGAAAAAACCGCGAAAATCTAGGGATTTCGCGTGGTTCTTGCCAATCGGCGAAGGTTAGTTGAATGAGTCCCCGCAGGCACACGTGCTGGCCGCGTTGGGGTTGTTGATCTGGAAGCCCGACGAGTGGAGCGTGTCTTCGTAATCGATCGATGCGCCTTCGAGATACGGAGCACTTTTTTTGTCGACAACAACCTCGACACCATCAAAGGCGACGATCGCGTCGCCGTCGTTGTCACGCTCATCAAAGAACATGTCGTACTTGAATCCGCTGCAGCCGCCGGCCTTGACGACCAGACGGAGTCGCAGGTCATCGCGCTGTTCTCGTTCCATCAACGCTTTCGCCTTGACGACAGCGGTCGGAGTGAGCACGACGCCGTGGGATTTTTCGGTCACGGTGGTTCCAGTCATTTCAGTCATAATGTGATTTTACCTCCTTCGCCAGTCAATCGCGATCATTCAGGCGCAACAAGAACAATGTTTCTGCGACGATGGCCCGGCGGAACACCGTGAGGGACAGCGATTCGTTGGGGCTGTGTGCGCGGGACTGAGGGTCCTCGACCCCCGTGATGAGAATCTGCGCGTTCGGGAATCGCTCGACCAAATCGGCGACGAACGGGATTGAACCCCCGACGCCCACCTTGACCGGGTCAGCGCCATCCCAGGCATCGCGTAGAGCCTCGAGTTCGAGTGTCGCGGCACTTCCCGACGAATCCACGAGAAACGAATCGCCCAGATCGATGTGACTGAATTCGAGATGCGCGCCCCACGGGACGGTCGCACGAAGGTGCTTCTCGATGTGCGCAAAAGCATCGGACGAGGTCTGCCCCGGAGCGATGCGGACCGAGATCTTGACGGTTACGGACGGAATCAGCGTGTTGGAGGCGTTCTGCACCGTTGGCGCATCGATACCCGTTATGGAAATTGCTGGCTGGAACCACAACCGAGACAGAATCGGACCCGTGCCGATGTCACTGACTCCGTCTTTCAATCCCGAGTCGTGAACCAGCTCGTCTCGAGTGAAGTCGGGCACGGACGCGTCGTGTGTGTGCAGGCCCGCAATCGCCACGGAACCGTCCTCGTTGTATAACCTGGCCAACAGCGTGGTCGCGGCCATCATCGCGTCGGGAACGGCTCCTCCGAGCATCCCCGAATGCGATGCGTG
>JAEMRP010000063.1 GCA_016463265.1 Microbacteriaceae bacterium
GTAGATGTCCACACCAACGCGACCGATGCTGATGACGTCAAATGAGGTTGTCATTAGTCATCACTTTCAGTCGTTGGTGGCGAGGAATGTCGTCTTCTACTTATGTTAGGACATACGGAGGCGTTTCACCAGCCAACAAGACACAAGCGGCACTCTGACCACGGACTTTGGAGAGTCTGGGGGTGCCCACTGTCAGACTGGGAACATGGACATGATCATCTATCTTGCAATCGGACTCGTCGTCGGAGTTGTCATCGGGATTCTCGTCGGGCGATACGTCCTTGCGTCGTCGTCAGGCGACGCGGCCACGGTCGCGGGTCTCGCCGCCACAACAGAACTTCAACAGCAGCGAATCGCAGAACTCCAGGGCTTTCTCGATGAATTCCGCGAAAAAGAAGCGAAGCGGGGCAACGAAGATAACGCCGTGATGACCAAGTTGGAACCGGTGACGCTGATGCTCAAACAATTGGGCGATTCGGTCCGCACCATGGAAAACGAGCGCGGAAACCAATACACGTCGGTCGTCGACGCCCTGCGAATTTCGGTTGAAAAAACCGAAAAACTGACGGGGCTCACCGCAGGGCTCAAAGCAGCGCTCGGCTCGGGCGGATCCTCCAACGTCCGAGGCGGTTGGGGCGAACACCAGCTCCGCCGTCTCATTGAAGCCGCTGGGCTGGTGGAACACGCCGACTTCAACACCCAGGTGCAAGTCGACGCTCTCGACGACGACGGTAAAAAGGGCCGTCCAGACCTCGTTGTCCACTTGCCCAGTGACCGCCACATCATCATCGATTCGAAAGTGCCCACGAATGCCTACATGGAGGCCGTCGACGCCGCGGCGGAAGGTCGTGACAACACGGCACTTCTTAAGAAGCACGCCGCCGAGGTCCGCAAACACATGAAGGACATCCACGATCGGAAGTACACCGTCAAGCTCAGTGGCAGTGCCGACTACGTGATCATGTTTGTCCCCAGCGAAACGATTCTCACGGCCGCGCTCAATGCTGATGCCGCTCTTTACGACGACGCACTCGACATGAACATCGCGCTCGTTTCGCCCAACGTCTTGTTCATGTCGCTCAAGTCGATCGCCTTCCTCTGGCACCAACAGGAACAGTTCGAGAAGGTTCACGTCATCGTCGACCTTGGCAAGGCGCTGTACTCCGAGTTCTACAGCCTTGCCGATCTCGTCAAGAAATTGGGCGACAACTTCGGCACCGCGTTGAATTCCTTCAACTCTGTCGTGAGCAAGATGAACGGCGGTTTGCTTCGCGCCGCCAAGGCTCTGCCTGGCTCAGCGAGCGCCGATATGCCGACGGTTACCCCCGTCACAAAGGCCGTCACGTCGCCGAAAGTCGACAAGTACCCGAAGCCGGATGCCGATGCTCTGGAATTAGACACCGTGATGAGCGTCAACGCTGACGAATTAGAAATCTTCGATGAGCAGACCACAATGGACACAGATGGAGAAGCAGACTCGAAATAAGGCCGCGCTCCGCGACAGTGTCGTCGCGGTGATTGGTGTCATCCTGATCGCGGCTAACACCCGTTCAGCCGTCTCGGGACTATCGCCCATTTACGACGTCATCAACCACGATGTTCCCCTCGGAATCGACGCCCGCGCTGTTCTTGGGTCGCTCGCACCGATTGGGTTTGTCATCGGCGGGCTATTGACACCGAGGCTCACGAGGCGAATCGGGCTCGAGTGGAACCTCGTCACACTGGTCGCCTTCATCGCAATCGGCCACGCCGTTCGCGCTTTCGCCACGGACTGGACGGTCCTCGCACTCGGCTCGGCTATCGCTCTGATCGGTTCGGGCATGGGCAACGTGTCGCTGCCCCCGACAATCAAAAAGTATTTCCCTCACCACATCGGACCGATGTCGGCGACGTACATCACCTTTGTCTCGCTCGGTTCCGTCGTCCCACCGCTCATCGCCGTACCGCTCAGCGAGTCGATGTCGTGGCAATTCACGATGGCGATTTGGGCGGCGTTCGCCGCCGTCGCACTCATCCCGTGGTTTCTTGAAATACGGTCCGGGCGCAATTCCGGCGACCCACTCGGCTCGGTGAGTGGCCCTAAACTTGTACTCACGAAATCCCCCACCGCATGGGCAATCGCCGTCGCTTTCGCGGTGTCGAGCATCGCAGGTTATGGCATGTTCGCGTGGTTACCCGACATCGCCAAGGACGTGGTCGGGATGACCGAGATCGAAGGTGGGTTGATGCTCTCGGTGTTCGCCATCGCGGGAACCCCAATGGCGCTTGCAATGCCCCTCATCGCGGAGCGGATTCGAAACGTTGGCTGGCTCGCCGCGCTCGGTGGGCTGCTGATCTTCGCGGGGTTTGGCGCGATGTTGGTCGCGCCAACCGTCGCGCCCTACCTGTGGGTCGTCTTGTTCGGCGTGGGTCCGCTGTTGTTCCCTCTGTCACTCGTGCTGATAAACCTGCGCACCGAATCCACGTCGGCGTCACTCCAACTCAGCGCGTTCACTCAGTTCTTTGCCTACTCAGTCGCTGCGACCGTTCCCCCGCTCATGGGAATATCGCGCGCGATAACGGGGTCATGGAGCATCGCATTGGCAGGACTCGCACTTTCTGGACTCGCTGCCGGCTGGTCCGCGGTGATTTTGTCGCGAAACAACACGGTTGAATCAGAACTCGTCGCGAATTAGTCCAGCCAGCGCTCAGCGAGGTAATCCGAGTTCACGCGACGGACGGTGCCAGACCGCGAACGGAAGATGACGCTCTCGGTTCGCAACCATTTGCCCTCCGGGCGGACACCTCGAACCAATTCACCGTCCGTGACGCCGGTTGCGACAAAGAACGTGTTGTCACTCGCGACGAGTTCGTCGGCGGAATAGACATGGTCAAATTTGAGACCAGCAGCGAGACCACGCTCGCGTTCCTCGTCCGAGCCCCACTGGAGGCGACCCTGAATGAATCCGCCGAGGGCCTTGATCGCACACGTGACGGCGACGCCTTCGGGGCTGCCTCCGACGCCGTAACACATGTCGATCCGGTTGTCCGCGCGAGCCGCATTGATACCGGCGGCGACATCGCCATCGAGAATCAACCGCGTGTGCGCACCCGCTGTGCGAATCTCGTCAATCGCATCGGCGTGACGCGGCCGATCGAGAATCGCGACCTTGATTTCATTGACCGGCTTCTTCTTGGCCTTCGCGAGGGCTTTGATGTTGTCCGTCAGCGATTGCGACAAATCGATGACCCCGTGCCCGTCCTCGTTCGACACCAGTTTCTCCATGTAGAACACGCTCGACGCATCGAGCATCGAACCGCGATCCGACACGGCGAGCATCGAAATCGCGTGACCGCGGCCCGCCGCCGTCAAGCTCGTCCCATCAATCGGGTCGACCGCGATGTCGCATTCCGGCCCATTGCCGTTTCCGACGACCTCGCCGTTGAACAACATCGGCGCGTTGTCCTTTTCGCCTTCGCCGATGACGATGGTTCCCTGGAAGTTGACCGTGCCGAGGAACTTTCGCATCGCGTCGACCGCCGCGCCATCGGCAGCGTTCTTGTCCCCGCGACCGATGAACGGGTGGGCGCGAATCGCCGCCGCTTCCGTCGAGCGCACCAGTTCGAGGGCGAGGTTGCGATCCGGATGGGCGAACTGGTTTGTCATGAAAATCCCCTGTGTCACATGCACTGCGACGTCGTCGCGAGTGGATCGATGTGACTCCAGACTATCCGCAAGCCCCCAACAGTAGAATGAACCCGCGCTTGACCGACATTCCAAGGAGAACCATGCCCGTCGCGACACCCGACCACTACGCCGAGATGCTGGACACCGCAAAACAGAATGTCTTCGCATTTCCCGCGATCAATGTGTCGTCGTCGTCGACCATCAACGCCGTGTTGCAGGGTCTCACCGAGGCCGGTTCCGACGGAATTATTCAGGTCACGACGGGTGGTGCCGACTTCTTTGCCGGGCACACCGTCAAGGCACGCGCAACGGGCGCCCTCGCGATGGCACGGTTCGTCCACGAGGTAGCAAAGTCATACCCCATCACTGTTGCGGTTCACACCGACCACTGCCCCAAGGACGCACTCGATGGTTTCGTTTTCCCGCTCATCGAAGCGAGCGAAGAAGAAGTCAAGGCTGGGCGCAACCCCATTTTCCAGTCGCACATGTGGGACGGGTCGGCTGTTCCTCTGGCCGAGAACCTCGAAATCGCCCAATCGATGCTCAAAAAAACCAAAAACATCAATGCGATCCTCGAGGTAGAGATCGGTGTCGTCGGTGGCGAAGAAGACGGCGTCAGCCACGACATCAACGACAACCTGTACACGACCCTTGATGACGCGATTGCTATGGTCGAGGCTCTGGGGTTTGGCGAAAACGGCCGCTACATGGCCGCCCTCACCTTCGGAAACGTGCACGGCGTGTACAAGCCGGGAAACGTGAAGTTGCGTCCCGAGATCCTCGCCGACATCCAAGACGGTCTCGCGAAAAAGTACGGCACCGAGGCAAAACCCCTCGACTTGGTTTTTCACGGCGGTTCGGGTTCGACCGAGGACGAAATCTTCGAGGCTGTCCGTAACGGCGTCGTCAAGATGAACCTCGACACCGACACTCAGTATGCCTTCACCCGGTCGGTCGCCGACACGATGTTCCGCAACTACGACGGAGTTCTCAAGGTCGACGGCGAGGTCGGAAACAAGAAGGTCTACGACCCGCGTTCGTGGGGGAAGCTTGCCGAAACGGCGATGGCGTCACGCGTCGTCGATTATGCAAAGCAGCTCGGCTCGGCCGGGCACGCGCTGTCGCGTTAGGACACCCGCCCCCCGAGGGGACGATCGCTGTCGCCACGAAGTTCCTTCGGCAACGAAAACATGAGGTCTTCCGTCGCGGTCGTGACCGTCTCGATGTGCGCAAAACCTGCTGCGCGAATGTCCGCGAGCAGCTCGTCCACGAGATATTCGGGAACACTCGCACCCGACGAGATGCCCATCGTTGTTACGCCTTCGAGCCACTCTTGCTTGACCTCGCTCGCGTAATCGACCCGGTACGACGCGCGCGCGCCGGCCTCGAGGGCCACCTCGACCAAGCGAACCGAGTTCGACGAGTTCGATGATCCAACGACCAGAACGAGGTCGCAGTCGGGTGCAATCTTTTTGATTGCGACCTGGCGGTTCTGCGTCGCGTAGCAAATGTCGTCACTCGGCGGATCCTGCAGGTGCGGGAATCGAGCGCGCAAACGACGAACGGTCTCCATGGTCTCGTCGACCGACAGTGTCGTCTGCGACAACCAAATCAGATTCTCGGTGTCAGGAACTTCGATGATGTCGGCTTCTTCGGGGTTGTTGACGAGTGTCGTCTGGTCGGGCGCGTGACCCATCGTGCCTTCGACCTCTTCGTGACCTTCGTGACCGACGAGCAGAATGTGGAATCCCGAACGCGAAAATCGCTCCGCCTCGCGGTGAACCTTGGTGACGAGCGGGCAGGTCGCATCGATGGCCATGAGATTGCGGTCGAACGCATCGCTCTTGACTTTCGGAGAAACACCGTGGGCACTGAAGACCAGGTGTGAGCCGTGGGGAACCTCGTCGACCTCATTGACGAAGATGGCTCCGCGTTCCGTCAGCGACGCAACGACCTCGACATTGTGAACGATTTCCTTGCGCACATA
>JAEMRP010000002.1:0-15746 GCA_016463265.1 Microbacteriaceae bacterium
GCGTAGGGGTCTTTCCGCTTGCCCAAAATCGGGCGATAGTTCGAGATATCGAGCCCGCATGAAATCGCGTGGACACCGGATCGGCGAACGGCTCGTTCCAAATACTCGGCCGCTTTCCGCGTTGGCGTCGTCGCTTCGTCGACCATTGCGTAAGTCTTCATCGCGACCTTCCAGAGGCTGCGAGTCAGCCAATCGATTCCGAACTGGGGCAACGGGAGGAACTGCGCCGCGTTCTCGGGCATGAAATGGTTCGTGGCGATTACTCGAATGCCTTTGTCGTGTGCTTCGCGAACGAGTCCCCACCCGACATTAATGTGCGACTGAATGTGGACCACGTCAGGCTTCACCTCATCCAGGATCGCTCGGGTGTCGGGGCGAACCTCCCACGGCAACGCAAACCGTGCCCACGGATGATTGAACCATTTCCATGAGCGCAGTCGGTAAACATCGAGGTTGACTCCGTCGTGATTTTCGATGCGAAGGCCAAACTGCTCGTCGGGTGACGGGGCAACTATAACGACTCGGTGTCCGCGTTTGACGAGACCGACCGCGAGGCGCTCAGCGAATTTTGCTGCGCCGTTCACATCGGGCGGAAAAGTGTCCGCGCCGATGAGGACCGTCAGTCGTTTGCCCACCATATCTATCGCGGTGGCTATCGCAGTGTCTGTGGGTGATGGCGTGCGAGCAGGACAACCCCGATGACGGACAGAACGCCACCCACCGCGAGACCCGCCAGCGCGAAGGGTGGGAACCGATCGGCCTCACCCAACACGGTGATAGCGATGGCCACTGCGATGAGCGGATCGATTACGGTCAACCCGGCAATCACCAGATCCGGAGAACCAACCGAATACGCAGTTTGAACGAAGTAGCCCCCGAGGAGTGCGGCGACGACGATTCCGGCCAGACAGAGAATCATGAACGCGTCGATCTGGTTGGACTGCCAGCGGTTGATGAGCACCTTGGTGATGGTGACCACGAAACCATAGAGCGTTCCGGCCGCCACAATATAGAACATTGCGCGAAGTCGTTGTCGGAAAATCACGAACGATGCGACGACGACGATTATGACCGCGGCGAGCAACCACATGATAAACAACAGTTGCGCATCGGAAAAAGCTTGCTCAAAGGCGTAGATTGCTGAAAATCCGACAAAGATCGCGATGCCTAGAACAGCCAGGGCGATACTCCCCCGCACCCGAGCATCCGCCGCGATGCCGTTGACGCGGGAATTGATGACGTTGGTGAGCACCATCGCGACCACACCGAGGGGCTGAACCACGATGAGAGGCGCGAATCCCAAAGAAATCAGCTGAATGACAATCGCGAGCGTGAGGAGAAGGGTGCCGAGTACCCATGACGGCCGACGAATCAGCAACATCAATTGCCCTGCCGAAAGCCCCGATTTGGCGCCGACACCGTGTGTTCCATCGACCTTCGAAACTCCGCGGTGCTGCAGCTGTGCACCGATGGACAGAAAGACCGCACCGAGCAGTGCAATCGGGATTCCAATTGCCTGATACGGGGTGAGGGAGATCTGTCCAACCAGATTCGAAAGTTGGTCGTTCACCTCTCTAGGCTACCGACATTAGGCTAATCGAGTGCGTATTCGGGACATCGTCATCACGGGAAATCCGGTGCTTCACCGACCGTGCGCTCGGGTAGAGCACATTGATGACGGCGTGAAAGATCTGGTTCAGGACATGTTTGCCACCATGGAACTCGCTCCGGGAGTCGGGTTGGCGGCATCGCAAGTCGGAGTCGACCTCGCCCTGTTCGTATACGACTGGGTTGACGACGACGAAGAGCAACACCGCGGTGTTGCAATCAACCCGACGTTGTTGATCGAGCCAGCCGCCGTCGGCCCGCTGGATGAAGAGGAGGAACTCGAGGGGTGCTTATCTGTCCCCGGCGAACGGTTCCCCCTCCGTCGAAGTGACCGTGTCACCCTCACCGCCACCGATCTTGATGGCAACGAGTTCACGATTCATGCGGATGGCTGGCTTGCCCGGATTTTTCAACACGAATACGACCACGTGCTGGGAGTGCTTTACATCGACCGATTGGTCGAGCCCCATCTCAGCGAGGCGCACGACGCGATTGACCACATCGGGTGGGGCGTTCCGGGTTTTTCGTGGCTACCGGGCCGCGACCATCTCGAAGACTAAGCAGCCCATCCCATCGCACGAAGCGCGGCCGCAGCTGCTGCGGCGGCGAGTACGACCACGATGAATGGGGCGCGAATCCGAAGCAACACCGCACCAACAGCCAGGGCGGCGAGTCGTGCGTCAACGACGATTGCGCTCCCGATTGCCGCGGTCTGAGTCACCACGAGTGACGCGAGCAGCGCTACCGTCAGGACATCGCTGATCCGCTGGATTCTCGGGTGCGCGGCGACACGTGCCGGCACAAGATAGCCCAGCAGTTTCGTGCCCAACACCACGGCAGAGGCAATCAGAATCGTGGTCCACAGAGTCACGCGTGCCTCCGTTCCGCAAGCAACGCCATAACAACTCCGGCGCCGGCGGCAATCAGGACGGGTAAGCCAGCTGGTGCCGTCGGCACGGTCAGCACCGTGATGACGGCGGCAACAGCGGCGACGGCGGCGGGCTGACGGGATTGAATCCGAGGCCACAGCAGTCCGAGGAATGCGGCGGCGGCGGCGGCATCCAATCCCCACGTCCGCGGATCACCCAACGCGTCTCCCAGTATCGCGCCCGCGGCGGTCATGGCGTTCCATCCAACGAAAATCGCGGCACCCGTGAGCCAGAAACCGATTCGCTGGGCGCGAGGCTCGGTTTGCGCGATGGCGACCGCGGTGCTCTCGTCAATTGTCCAGTGGCCAGCTAAAAGTCGCTTCCAGAAACCGGGTCCGACCACCGATGACATCCGGACCGCATAGAGCCCGTTTCGCACACCCAGGAGCCCGGCTGCGGTGATGACACTGAGTCCCGGCGCCCCGGTTGCCGCGAGACCGATGACCGCGAACTGCGAGCCTCCCGAGAACATGAACAGCGACAAGACCTGGGTCTGCCAGAAATCGAGCCCCGAGGCCACCGCGAGCGCCCCGAATGAAATGCCGTACAAGGACACCGCTCCGGCTACGCCGAGAGACATGCTCACTGTCGCCCGCACGGCGGGTGAGGTCACGATTCGGTCTCAGGTTGTTTCGGGTCGGTCGCGTATCGCAACATCGGGAACGACGCGGTGATCGTGAAACCGACTCCCGGCACACGCTGAGTGTGAATGATCCCCTCGAATGCCTCGGCTCGGCTCTTCATCTCGAGCAGCCCGCGTCCCGTGCTGTTTTCGATCAGCGCTTCCTGGTCACTTTCGATGGTCACGCCTTCAGGAACGGGTTCGCCGGCTTTGAGCGCTCGTCTCGTCGCGGCCCGCTCGCCGTCATCGTTAATGGCAATTGATAGTCCGTGCGGACCCCAGGTCATGAGCACGTCTACCTCGGTTCCTATACCTCCGTGGATTCGAGCATTGTCGATAGCTTCGGTGATGATGCGAAACAGTGCGAGTTCCGCCGATTGCGACATAACGAAGCGGTCGCCCGTTTCTCGGATGTTGACGATTAGTCCCAGTTCTTCGACCTCGGCAAAGAGCTGCGTGATGGAATCCAACGTGGGCCAATCCTCGACGGATTCGTACCCTTGTCCCGCGAGGTCCATCGCGCGGCGCATGTCGTCAAGAGCGGTTTTCGCGGTCTCGGACAACAGTAGCGAATGGCGTTTTAGTGCCGGGCGGTCTTTGATCGAGAGAAATGCCGCACTCTCTGAGCGAGCAAGCAATTGAACCAAGGAACGAGTAACAATAGCCTGATGTTCATGAATGATGCGCAGGCGATCGGCCAATTCCGCGGCACGAAGCCTCGCTTCTGTTTGGCCGACCGACGGGGTTGCCGACAGCGAAACCGCCGACCGTGATACAGTTCCCTTGCGTGTTTGCCCGAAGAAATAAATCGCCGCTGCGACCGCGATCACCGCGATGACGGTGAGTAGCGTGTCCAGCGGTGACCAGGTGCCCATTGCTTCTCCTTGGAGGTGATTCTCCGAGCTCATTGCCCTAGGTGTTTGGCTCCCCGACTTGGACTCGAACCAAGAACCTATCGGTTAACAGCCGATTGCTCTGCCAATTGAGCTATCGAGGAAGGTGTCATTACTATACCAAAACTCTCGGGCTCAATAACCTGCCCGAGTGTCAACAATGCCGATAAAAGGGGCCCCCGCGAGGAACGCTCTGACGTTCCGTTCGATGCGCGTGCCGAGCAGGTGGGCGGTCATGAGCGGGGTATCCGCCGAGTGAGACGTGATAACGCACCGCGGTATCTGCCAGAGCGGGTGGTCGGCGGGCAGGGGCTCGGGATCGCTGACATCGAGCCCCGCTCCCCACAATTGATCGGCGTTGAGCGCCGCCACGAGCGCGTCCTGATCGAGCAGAGCACCACGAGCGATGTTGACCAGCACGGCGTGACGGGGCAGAAGGGACAACTCGGTTGCACCAATGATGTGATGGGTCTCGGCGGTCGCCGCTGCCGCCAAAATCAGCACATCAGCGGACGGCAACACCGCGTGCAATTCGTGTGCCGTGACCGTGTGGGTCGCTCCCGGGAGTGGCTCGTTTGTTCGTCGAACGACTGTGGTGGTGACACGGAAAGGCTCGAGAAGTCGAAGCAGTTCGGTTGTGATTCCGCCCGCGCCCAGAATGACCACGTGGTTGCCGTAGAGCGACAATCCGGTTCGCTCTTTCTGCCACGCGGCGTCTCGTGATTTTGAGGGCAACTCCCGCTGTAAAGCGAGGGCGAGCGCGAACGCGTGTTCCGCCACTGGTTCGGCATACGAGCCCTTCGCCGAGGTGAAAACAGGGGCAGTCTCATGGTCAATCGCGGCAAAAATGTCCTGAAAACCATCAACGCCGGCCCACGGTAACTGCACCCATTCGATTCCGGGGTGGCTCTCTAAAATTTGGGTCAACTCGTCAGCGCGCTTTTCGCTGAGCCACACCAGGCCTCGCGTGTCTTTCGACAACGGCGAAACCATTCCTCCGCCCGCCTCGACTGCGGCAACGAACATTGCGTTCTGCATCGGTTCGACGGCAATCGGGCCGGGGATCGGGGATCGGTGAGGAGCAGTCGGTGACGAGCCGGGCAGGTCGCGGTGCTGTTCGGGGCGATCGGGTGCGATAGACACGGGATTATTCGACCTTCAGGGTTCGGCGACGCACCTCGAGTTGCGAGATACGTTGTTGCAACACGCTGTGCTCGGGATCGCCCTCGGGGGTGCGTTGCAGGACGCTGTGCAATTCGTCGCGTTGGCGGATGATGTCCGCCTCAATCAGAGCGGATGCGACATCGACCACATAGTTGGCGATGTTGACGCTCGTGCGTCGCTCCTCTTCCGCGACACGGGCGATAACCGCCGCATCGTCTTCGATTCGCGACTTGGCGATGGTGACTCGCCTCACCGGGATGTCCACCATGGCGAGTTCCGACACGAGCGGGCGCAATTCCTCGCCAGCCTCGTCGATTACCTGCGATATCCAATTCGGAGATGCGAAATCTGAGAAAACGGTCACCATCGCACTGCGAATGCGACTGAGCGAAGGGTTGGTGAAGTGGCACGCAACAATGTCCCCCGCGCGGGACAGCCCAATGAGTTCGGGGTATCGCAGCAGCGCCACGATGACATCACGTTCACGTTTGGCGTTGACGTCCGTACCGAGGGATGCGAACGATCCGATTGCGCCGTGCTCTTTGTCGACTTCGACGACGACGCGACCGCCCCCGGCACGCATCGCCGCACGGACGTCTGCGGGTTCGACACCGAGCCAACCGGAGACAACCCGAATGTACCCGTCAATCATCGAGCGGTCCTTGATTCCGATGATGATCGGTGCGACTGCTCGTGTCGCGTGAACTCGGCCCTCGACGGTGGACAAGTCAAAGCCCGCAATGGTTCGGCGAATGATGAATTCGAACAGCGGCGTTTTGGTCTCGAAGATCGCAGCCAGCGCCGCGTCCCCTCGTTGCTGCCGCAGGTCGGATGGGTCTAAACCATCAGGCGCAACCACGACGAAGGTGTTTGCGACAAATTTGGAATCTTCGGCAAACGCTTTGGAGGCCGCTTTCTGGCCCGCTTCATCGGGATCAAAAGTGAAAATGACCTCGCCGCGACTGCGGGAATCCCCGGCGTCGACATCGCCCAGAACTCGCCGAATGAGAGAGACGTGATCGCTTCCGAACGCGGTGCCGCACGTTGCCACTGCCGTCGTGATACCGGCCAGGTGACAGGCCATGACGTCGGTGTACCCCTCGACGACAACAACCTTGCGGTCCTTCGAGATGTTGCGCTTCGCGAGATCAAGTCCGTACAGCACTTTCGCCTTGTGATACACGGGCGTCTCGGGTGTATTCAAGTACTTCGGACCGTTGTCGTCATCTCGAAGGCGACGGGCGCCGAACCCAATGGTTGCACCCGTCACATCGCGAATCGGCCAGACGAGTCGGCCGCGAAAGCGGTCGTACACGCCGCGCTCTCCGCGCGAGAGCAGCCCAGCGGTTTCGAGCTCGAGTTCGGTGAACTTTTTTGCCGACAGAAACTTGCGCAGCGCGTCAAACGAGTTGGGAGCGTATCCGACCCCGAACATTTCGCATGCCGCTCGGTCGAAACCTCGACCGGTCAGGAAGTCCCGGCCAAATTCGGCCTCTGGCGACGAAAGTTGTTCGATGAAATACAGTTCGGCCGCGCGATTCGCTTCCAACAACCGCGATCGGTTGCCGGATTCGCGTTCTGGGCCGCCGTCTTCGTAGGTCAACGAAAAGTTGATTGTCGCCGCGACCTTTTCGACGGCCTCAGAGAACGTCATCATGTCGATCTGTTGCAAGAACTTGTAGACGTCGCCGCTCTCGCCGCACCCGAAGCATTTGTACATTCCCACATTCGGTCGAACGCTGAAACTCGGCGATTTTTCGTCGTGGAAGGGACACAATCCCTTGAGCGAGTCGACCCCGCCGCGCTTGAGCGTGACATATTGGCCAACAATGTCGGCGATATTGGCGCGCTGTTTTACCTCATCGATGTCAGATTTTCGAATAAGTCCAGCCACAAACCCATTCTACGGAGTGGGCCGACAGGTTTAGGGGGCAAGCCGCTCGTGCCATACGAGTGCGCTCTGGTCGGTCAGCGAGGCAACCTGGTCGATGACGGCGCGCATCGCGTCGGCGTCAGTCGTGGCCTCACGGAAGTCGGCGGCAAAACCGGGTTCGAGGTGTTCAGTGCCCGACGCGGCGAGAATAGAGCACAGTTCCTGAATGAGTTCGCGCTGTCGGGAATAGATCGGTCTGCGCGATTCGTGCGACATCACGTTCGCGGCGACGATTCCCTTGAGCACCGCAATTTCGGCGCGGGTCTCGGCGGGGACAACGACATCAGCACCGTATCGAACCAGGCTCGTCGCGGTTGCGTGTTCACGCGTCGCGGCCGTCGCAGAGCCGGCGAATCGACCGATGAGCGTTGAGGTGAGATTTTTGAGTGCGCCCATTTCCTGGCGAGACCCCTCCCACGTCTCAATCCACGAGGTGAGTCCGTCGAGTCGGTCAAACGCGGCGACGAGGTCGTCGTGCGGGAGTTCACCGCCGATCCATTCGACCATCGAGTCGACGAGGTCGTCATGGTTTACGCGAGAAGACAGCGCTCGGACGTCGATGTATCCGTTGACAATCGCGTCTTCGAAATCGTGCACCGAATATCCGATGTCGTCGGAAAGGTCCATGACTTGCGCTTCGATGCAGAGCGTGCGGTCGTCGGCGCCCTTCCGAATCCAGTCGAAAATCGGGGTGTCCGATTCGTAAACGCCGAACTTTGTCCGCCCACTCGGTTCAGAAACTCCCGTTTCCTGAGTCCACGGGTATTTGCACGACGCGTCGAGACTCGCCCGAGTGAGATTGAGACCAAAACTGTGACCGGAGTCGTCAAACACCTTGGGTTCGATCCGCGTCAGAATTCGAAGTGTTTGAGCGTTTCCTTCGAAGCCTCCGAAAGGAAGCGCCCAATCGTTGAGTGCTTTCTCTCCGTTGTGTCCGAACGGCGGGTGTCCCAGGTCGTGGGCGAGGCAGGCAGTGTCGACGAGGTCAGGGTCGAGCCCCAGGCTGGCACCGATCTCGCGGCCGACCTGGGCAACCTCGAGCGAGTGAGTCAGGCGGTTTCGGGCGAAATCAAGGCCGGCCGTGGGTGACAGAACCTGGGTCTTGGCTGCGAGTCGCCGAAGTGCGCTGGAATGTAGGAGCCGTCCGCGGTCGCGCGCAAAATCCGACCGTTCACCCTTCGATCCCTCCGGAACAGCACGTTCGAGGTCAAAACCGGTGTAGCCGTTATCCCCCACTGTGGCTCGATTCGGTGTCGACCAGTTCCTTCATGTGCGAGCCCAAAATCTCACGTGAGTTCAGCCAGCCGTCGGGCAGCGACGGACGCTTTGGTGTGCCGGCACGGCCGCGCTGGCCCTCTGCATCGGCGCCAGGATAAGGGGCGTCTCTGTCGAGCTCAGCGAGAATGGCGTCCATTTCCTTCAGGCTACCGACCAGCGCGAGAGCCGCACGGGTTTCTCCCCCGACGGCATACCCCTTGAAGTACCACGCGACGTGCTTGCGAATATCCCGGCAGCCGTGGTTTTCGTCCTCGAGGAAGTCGACGAGCAACTCTGCGTGTCGGCGGAAGGCGTCGGCGACAAACCCCAGATTCGGCATGATCGTTTCGACGTCCTTGCCGAACGCGGCCTCGAGGTCGGCGAACAACCACGGGCGACCGAGGCAGCCACGACCGACGATGACCCCGTCACACCCGGTTTCCTCGACCATTCGTTTTGCGTCAGCACCGCTCCAGATGTCACCGTTTCCTAGAATTGGCAAACCCGTGATTTCGGTCTTGAGCGTTCGAATCGCGTCCCAGTGGGCGTTTCCCGAATAATGCTGGGCGGCGGTGCGGGCGTGAAGCCCAATTGCGGCAACACCGAGGTCAGCCGCGATTCGGGCGGCGTCGAGATACGTGAGGTGATCATCGTCGATACCCATCCGCATCTTGATGGTCACGGGAACGTCGCCGGCCGCCGCTACGGTCTCTTTCAGAATCTGCTCGAACAGGGTTGTCTTCCACGGCAGAGCCGCCCCACCGCCCTTGCGCGTCACCTTGGGAACAGGACACCCGAAGTTCATGTCGATGTGGTCAGCGTGGTCTTCGTCGACAAGGATTCGAGTCGCCGCACCCATCGTCTTCGGGTCCACGCCATACAACTGGATTGAACGCGTCGTCTCGGACGGGTGGTGCTGAATGAGACGCATCGTCGTCTCGTTTCGCTCGACGAGGGCACGCGCGGTGATCATCTCTGAGACGAACAGTCCGCCGCCGTATTCGCGGCACAACCGTCGAAACGCCGTGTTCGTAATCCCCGCCATGGGAGCGAGAACGACGGGAACGTCGGTTTCAATCGGACCGATTCGCACCCTATGCTCCGATCAGTCGCTCCGCCAGGTAGCCCTCGAGACGATCGAGCGAAACGCGCTCTTGCGCCATCGTGTCCCGTTCGCGAACTGTCACGGCCTTGTCCTCAAGAGTGTCGAAGTCAACGGTGATGGCGAACGGCGTTCCGATTTCGTCCTGGCGACGGTATCGGCGTCCAATCGCACCGGCGTCATCGAAATCGATGTTCCAGTGCTTTCGAAGATTTTCGGCGAGGTTACGCGCGAGTGGCGACAGTTCCTCGTGGCGCGAAAGCGGCAGCACCGCTGCCTTTACGGGCGCGAGGCGGGGGTCGAAGCGCAGAACGGTCCGAACATCGACGCCGCCCTTCGTGTTGGGCGCTTCGTCCTCGTAATAGGCATCAACGAGAAACGCCATGAGCGAACGAGTCAGTCCCGCCGCCGGCTCGATGACATACGGCGTCCAGCGTTCGTTCGTGCCTTGGTCAAAATACGACAGGTCCGTTCCCGATGCCTTCGAGTGGGTCATCAGATCGAAGTCGGTGCGGTTCGCAACGCCCTCGAGTTCGCCGAATTCTCCCGACGAGAAACCAAAACGGTATTCAATGTCAACGGTTCGCTTGGAATAGTGCGACAGTTTCTCTTTCGGGTGTTCGAACAGGCGCAGGTTCTCGGGGTTGATCCCGAGGTCGGTGTACCAGCGGAAGCGCTCGTCTATCCAGTACTGGTGCCACTCTTCGTCCGTTCCGGGCTCGACGAAAAACTCCATCTCCATTTGTTCAAACTCGCGGGTGCGGAAAACAAAGTTCCCCGGAGTGATCTCGTTACGGAACGACTTTCCGATCTGACCGATTCCGAACGGGGGCTTCTGGCGCGACGACGACACGACGTTATTGAAGTTCACGAAAATACCCTGAGCGGTCTCTGGCCGAAGATAGTGCATGCCCGACTCATCTTCGACAGGACCGAGGTAGGTCTTGAGCATCCCCGAAAATTCCTTGGGCTCGGTCCACTGACCGCGCGTTCCACAGTGACCACACGCGATGTCGGCAAGTCCGTTCTCGGCCGGGCGACCCTTCTTTTCTTCGAATTCCTCTTCGAGGTGGTCGGCACGGAATCTCTTGTGGCAGGACAGACATTCGACGAGCGGGTCGCTGAACACGTCGACGTGACCGGACGCTTCCCACACCGCGCGGGGCAAAATGACCGACGAGTCAAGACCGACGACGTCGGGACGGTTCTGTACCATCGCCTTCCACCACTGGCGCTTGATGTTTTCTTTCAGTTCGACCCCGAGTGGGCCGTAATCCCACGCAGACCGGCTTCCGCCATAGATTTCGCCGGCCTGAAACACGAATCCACGTCGTTTCGCGAGCGAAATGACGGAATCGAGTCGGTTGTTCTGAGCCACGGGTCTCCTCTGGGCAGGGCGTGACGCCAGTTTATCGGGGCGCGGGGCTATCGACCGCACCGCCGAAGCGTCGGTCACGGTGGGCATAGTCCTCGATCGCGCGCCAGAGTTGCACACGCGAGAAATCCGGCCACAGCGTATCGAGGAAGACCATCTCGGAATAGGCACTTTGCCAGAGCAGAAAGTTAGACGTCCGCTGTTCGCCGGACGATCGGATAAACAGGTCGACGTCGGGTAGCTTCGGCTCGTAGAGGTGCGCCTGAACCGTCTTTTCGGTGATGCGCGCGGGGTTGATTTTTCCTTTCGCGACCCCCTCGGCGATGTCTCGAATCGCGTCGACGAGTTCTAGTCGGCCCCCATAGTTCACGCACATTTGCAGAGTGAGACCCGAGTTCTTCTTCGTCATCTCTTCGGCCTCGCGCAATTCCGAAATGACGCTCGCCCACAGTTTCGGGGCACGGCCGACCCAGCGGACGCGAACACCCCACTCGTTGAGCTGGTCCCGCCGACGGCGAAGCACTTCGCGATTGAATCCCATGAGGAACTTGACCTCATCGGGGCTGCGCCGCCAGTTCTCGGTCGAAAACGCGTACACCGACAGGTGTTTGACACCGACTTCGATTGCCCCGGCGACAACGTCGAGCAGAGCGGCCTCGCCCGCTCGGTGGCCCTCGACCCGAGGAAGTCCCCGAGCATTCGCCCATCGGCCGTTGCCGTCCATGACGATGGCGACGTGTTCGGGGACGAGGTCTCGTTGAACTACCGGCGGCGTGAGCCCCGTGTAATTCAGCGGCAGAAAGTCGACCATCATTCCGTCCGATCGATGTGTCCGAGCGATCGAATCGACCGTTCAAGGTGGAACTGCGCGTACGCCGCGACGATACCACGCGCCTCGATTCGAGCGCCGTCCAGCGAGGCATCGGCGACCACCCAGTCGCCTTTCAGCAACGCCGCAAGAAGCGTGATCGTCTCAGGGCGAAGGTGCGGGGTTCCAGGCGGTGCGACGGCGTCCGAGACGACACCGCCCGCCGAGATGACGAGAGCTGTGTGTGGACCGTCCTCGCCCGTGATGACACAGACGTCTAGTTCGGGTGTCCAGCCGGCGATCGCGAGGGCCCGCAAAATGTACGAATCGAGAATGAGCGATGGGTCGTGTGCCCTTTTCGCCAGCGCTTTGAGCCCACCGAGCAGCAGTCCGTAATGACCCGAGGTGTGACCGTGGTCGGTCAATTTGTCGGCGGTTTCGACCATCGCTGACGCGGTCGTGTACATCGGATAATCGGCCACAATCGTCGCGGTCAATGACGTGATGGTTTCCACCTGTTGAACCGTGTCGAGGTTTCGACCCTCGTAGAACTGAACATCTGCAATCATGAAGGGTTCGAGGCGGGAACCAATACGACTTCCCGTTTTGCGCACTCCTTTGGCCACCGCGCGAATCTTGCCCCGAGACTTTCCCAACATCGTGATGATGCGATCGGCTTCGCCCAATTTGTGCGTTCGAAGCACAATAACGTTGTCGCGATAGGTGGGCACCTGTCCATTCTCGCGCCCGACGTATCACGCCCGACCCGCGACACGAGAGAATAGAGTTATGAACTCGTTATTCGCGATTCCCGCCTGGCTCGACCTGGTCGCGGTCGGAATAGGCGCGGCGCAGGGGGCGATGTTCTCGTCCCGATATCGCGGCGCCGAGCTCGACCTGCTGGGTGTCGCCATCATCGGCATCGTCAGCGGGTTCGGTGGTTCGATTGTGCGAGACGTTTTTCTCACCACGGAAATCGCCGCCTTCCATTCGAACTGGTACCTCGTGACCGCGGTGCTCTGTGCACTCGGAGGGATGCTGGTGTCTTCACTGCTTCATCGCATCGAAATGGTCATCAACGTGTTTGACGCACTGACAATCGGAATCTTCGGCGCAATCGGAACCACCAAAGCGCTCGCCTTCGGACTCCCCGTCGTTCCCGCCCTATTCATCGGGGTCGCAGCCGCGGTTGGTGGGTCAATCCTTCGTGACATGCTTCTCGCGCTGCCCATGCAACTCATGCAGGTCGGTTCGCTCTACGCCGTCGCCGCTGGACTGGGTGGAGCGACTGTGATCATTTTGCTCTCTACCGGTCAGTCGGTGACCGTCGCGGGATTTGCCGGCGTTGCGGTCACGACCGCAATTCGTATGCTCTCGGTGATCCTCGGCTGGAAACTGCCAGCGCAACGCGGTGTGCCCACAGTGACGTCCGTGATTCGGACTATTCGCAATAAACCGAAGAAATAGTAACTTCATCTCCGAGGTAGTGATGGGATCTGAATGAGCAAGACCACGACAAGCAATCAGTCGCAGAGCAGTCGAATTCGTCTGGTTCTGCGAACTGGCGCATTCGTATTTGGGCTGAGCGCAATCGCACTAATCGCAACTCCCGACGTGTTCAATAACCTGCTCGGGCTCCCTAATGGGCCCGATCTTGAATGGGCAATGCGGATGATTGGTATCACCCTGGTTGCGCTTGCTGGAAACATGTTCTCGGTGTCGAGTCGCGGCAGCGAGGACTCAGTCGTGTTCTCGGCACGCGTGATGTTGATTTCTGCCTTCGCATTAGGTGTAATAACGCTCTGTGTGCCGGTTCCACTCACCTGGTTCACAATCGCCTACGCTGTCATCGGCTTTGGTTTCTCGGCAGCCTACGCCCTGGTGTTGTTCGGCAAAAGGAGCCGTTAGACCGTTGCGCGAGCCCGGACCGACCGGTTAACCGCCGACACGATCGCCTTGAGCGACGCGGTTGAGATGTCCCCATCGATGCCCACGCCCCACAGCGTTTGACCGTCGACCTCGAGTTCGACGTAGGCCGCTGCGAGTGCGTCACCGGATGCGCTCAGAGCGTGTTCGACGTAGTCGAAGAGTCGAATCTCGTGACCCTGCCCAGCCATGACCGAAAGGAAAGCCGCCACGGGCCCGTTCCCGACAGCCTGAAGTGTTTCCGTCGATTCACCGACGCGAAGATTGACGTCGAGCGTAACTTCGCCGGACATGTCCGAAGCGGTGCGGGTACCCATGAGTTCGTAACGCCCCCACTTGTCGTCCTCGGCGGCTGACGGCAGGTACTCATCCATGAAGATGTCCCAGATCTCATCGCTCGAGACCTCGCCACCCTCGGTGTCCGTCTTGCCCTGAACCACGCCAGAGAATTCGATTTGCAGTTTGCGGGGAAGATCGAGGTTGTGGTCGGCCTTCAACAGGTACGCGACGCCGCCCTTGCCCGACTGGGAATTGACACGGATGACGGCCTCGTACGAACGACCGACATCCTTGGGGTCGATCGGCAGGTACGGAACGGCCCACTCGATGTCCTTGACCGTCGTGCCCTCGGCAATCGCTTGGGCTTCCATCGCTTCGAAGCCCTTTTTGATCGCGTCTTGGTGTGAGCCAGAGAAGGCCGTGTAGACCAAATCGCCAGCCCACGGGCTGCGCTCGTGTACCTTCAGTTGGTTGCAGTATTCGGCGGTACGACGGATCTCATCGAGATTCGAGAAATCGATCTGCGGGTCGATGCCCTGGGTGAACAGGTTCAGGCCCAACGCGACGAGGTCGACGTTTCCCGTGCGCTCGCCGTTTCCGAACAAGCACCCCTCGATGCGGTCGGCCCCCGCCATGTAGCCCAACTCGGCGGCGGCAATCGCGGTTCCACGGTCGTTGTGCGGGTGCAACGACAGGATGACGTTCTCGCGGTGATTGAGGTGTCGGCTCATCCACTCGATGCTGTCGGCGTAAACGTTCGGCGACGCCATCTCGACGGTAGCCGGCAAGTTGATGATGACCTTGCGGTCGGGCGTTGGCTCGAACACCTCGAGCACCTGATTGCACACGTCGACGGCGAATTCGAGTTCCGTCCCGGTGTACGACTCGGGCGAATACTCGTAAAAGACATTCGTTCCGGGCACCTCGGATTCGAGCGAACGACAGATGCGAGCACCCTCGAGCGCGATGTCGATGATTCCCTGCTTGTCGGTCTTGAACACGACATCCCGCTGCAGGACACTCGTCGAGTTGTACAGATGAACGATCGCGTTCTTCGCACCGCGTATCGACTCGTAGGTGCGGCGAATGAGGTGCTCGCGCGCCTGTGTCAAAACTTGAATCGTCACGTCGTCGGGAATGAGCCCTTCCTCGATGATCGTGCGCACGAAGTCGAAATCAGTCTGCGACGCCGACGGAAACCCCACCTCGATTTCCTTGTAGCCCATCGAGACGAGGCGCTCAAACATGACACGTTTGCGCTCAGGGCTCATTGGGTCAATCAGGGCTTGATTGCCGTCACGCAGGTCGACAGCACACCAGCGCGGTGCGGTCGTAATGCGTTTGGTCGGCCACGTGCGGTCGGGCAGGTCCACGGCAAAAACCTCGTGGTACGGGCGGTAACGATGCACGGGCATCGACGTCGGTTGCTGGTTGTTCTTCACGGGTTTCTCCTCAGGTTACGGGTTTCGGCCAATGGGAGACTCCGCGACGAGTGGTGGCCTGGTAACTAGGACCCGTCGCGGCCGCTAAGAAGGAGACCGTTCAGCATGGTTTCAGGGTAACACGCTGCATGTGCTGGCGGAAAAATCAGAAACCGAGCTTGCCGAGCGCTTTCGGGTCGCGTTGCCAGTCCTTGGCGATCGTGACGTGCAAGTCGAGATAAATCTTTGTTCCAAGCAGGGCCTCGATCTGAGGGCGTGAGCGCTCACCAATAAGTCGCAGCATCGAACCACGATGTCCGATAATGATGCCCTTCTGGCTGTCGCGTTCGACGATGAGCGTGACGAACACCTTGGTGCGGCCGTTCTCGCGCACGATGTCCATGAGTGTCACCGCTAATGAGTGCGGTA
>JAEMRP010000002.1:15846-22436 GCA_016463265.1 Microbacteriaceae bacterium
GTGCGGCCGTTCTCGCGCACGATGTCCATGAGTGTCACCGCTAATGAGTGCGGTAGTTCGTCGCTCAGTTCTTCGAGCACCGCCTCGCGCACGATTTCGGGGATTCGGTTCTCAACCGACTCGTCCGACACAGAATTGTCCGGGTACAGGTGAAGTGACTCGGGCATGATCGGGATGATGGCATCGAAGAATTCGCCGAGCCCGTCGGCCGTCACCGCACTGAGCGGAACGACAAGCGTCCAATTGCGCAGCTCACCAACCTCTGCCAACTTGTTGAGGACAGCGGTCGACGAGACTCGGTCGGTCTTGGTCACAATCGCGACGACCTTCGCGCGAGGGTAACGCGCAAGTTGTTCGAGGATGAACAAGTCGCCCTTGCCGATGGATTCGTCGGCCGGAAGACACATGCCAATGACGTCTACGTCACCGAGTGTTGTTTCAACAAGAGCGTTGAGGCGCTCGCCCAACAGCGTTCGCGGTCGGTGGAGTCCCGGTGTGTCGACGATGATGAGTTGTCCGTCCCCGCGCGTGACGATTCCGCGGATGGTTTTGCGGGTGGTCTGTGGTTTCGACGACGTTATTGCAATCTTTTCGCCAATCAAGGCGTTCATGAGCGTCGACTTGCCCACGTTCGGTCGGCCGACGAACGAGATAAACCCGCTGCGTGAGGTCACGGGACGTCCACGATTCGCACGAGCACCGTGATGAGTCGCTTGCGACGACGTTCAACACGGTCAGCGATAAGTTGCAGCCCGTCCACCTCGACAATGTCACCCGTCTCGGGGAATCGTCCAAAGTTTTTGACGAACAATCCGCCGACAGTATCGACGTCATCCTCGTCAATCGGAATGTCGAGATGCTCGGCGAGGTCATCAATATTCGTCGCCGCGCTGACTCTCGATGACCCGTCACCGAGGTCGACAATCTCAATCTCGTCATCGTCGTATTCGTCCGAGATCTCGCCCAGAACCTCTTCGATGAGGTCCTCCATGGTTACCAACCCGGCGATTCCGCCGTATTCGTCGACGACGAGAGCCATGTGGTTTGCCTCCGCCTGCAGGACTCGTAGTGCCTCGTCCGCCATTTTGACCTCGGGCAAGAACAGCGCGGGGCGAACCAGTTCGGTGATGAGTGCCTTTTTCGCTTTAGCGGGGTTCGCACGGACGAACCGCGCGGTGTCCTTGATGTGGGCGATGCCCAGCACGTCGTCGTTGTCGACTCCGACAACGGGCATACGCGAGTAGCCTTCCGCCAGGAACATTCCCAACGCCTCGTCCACCGTGATGGTCGAGTCGAGCGCCGCCATCTCGGTTCGAGCAATCATGACTTCACGCAGAATCGTGTCACCGAAATCGAAGATCGACCGGATAAGGTCACGGTCTTCTTCTTCGATCGCGTCCGACTCAGTTGCTTCGTCGACCATGCTGAGCAACTGTCGCTCGGTGTTGATTGTCGTGCGCGCCCGACCCGGTGTCACCGCGTTACCGATACCGACAAGCGCAATCGTGAGCGGGCCGAGGAGAAGGCGAATGGCGCGAACCAGCCCACCCGTCGTGCGCACAATTTTCATGGGATGCGCCCGACCGACGCTGCGTGGACTCGATCCCACCAGCACGAAAGTGATTGCGGTCATCGCAATCGCCGAGGCAACGAGCGACTGCGTGAGGTCGAACCCGAGACTCACAAACGAGAGTGCAACAAGAATCGCGGCGAACGTCTCGCACAGCACACGAACGAAATTCACGGCGTTGAGATGAGCAGGAACGTCGGCGGCGATGGCATCAAACACGCGCGCGGACGGCCCATCCCCCAAGTTGGCGACGTCGTTCCGAGACAACGACTGGTAGGCGGCGTCAATCGCCGCACAGAGCCCGCCGAATGTAATCAGCACTAGAGCGATTACCGCGAACCATCCGGTCACGAGCGCTCGGCATCCGCAAACGAGTCGACGAGCTGGCGTTGAAGAGCGAACATGATTCGTTCCTCGGCGGGCGCCGCATGGTCAAAACCCAAGAGGTGAAGAATTCCGTGTGACAAGAGCCACCGAATCTCGTCATCGGTTGAGTGTTTGGCCGCGATGGCCTGCTGGGCGGCGATTGTCGGACAAATCACGACATCGCCCAACAATCCGGGATCGGACGGCTTGTCGTCATCGCCAGGGCGAAGTTCGTCCATCGGGAACGACAGAACGTCGGTGGGTCCGGGCTCATCCATCCATTCGACGTGCAGTTTCGTGATCGCGTCTTCGTCGACGAACAACACGGCGAGCTCGGCCTCGGGGTGAACCTTCATCTCGGTCATGACATGGGCCGCGAGGCGGCTCATCGTCTCGAGGTCGATGACTTCCGTCGTCTCGTTCGCGATTTCGACGCTCATTTCGTGCCTCGCTTTCGGCCCACGGTCTTTGCGTGTTGTTCCTGCTCGTGACGCGTGTACGCATCGACGATCTTGCCCACGAGGGTGTGGCGAACGACATCGGCACTCGTGAGGACCGCGACATATACGTCGTCCATGCCGTCGAGGATTTCGGTCGCGAGTTTCAATCCAGAAATCTCGGAAGGAAGGTCGACCTGCGTGGTGTCTCCCGTGATGACCATCTTCGACCCGAATCCGAGGCGGGTCAAAAACATCTTCATCTGTTGCGGTGTCGTGTTTTGAGCCTCGTCAAGAATGATGTATGAGTCGTTGAGCGTTCGACCGCGCATGTATGCCAACGGAGCGACTTCGACCACACCGGTCGCGAGGAGTTTGGGGACCAGCTCCGGATCCATCATGTCGTTCAGCGCGTCGTAAAGCGGCCGAAGGTACGGGTCGATTTTTTCGGTCAGGGTCCCCGGCAGGAATCCCAAACGTTCGCCCGCCTCTACGGCCGGACGAGTGAGAATTATGCGCGTCACTTCTTTGCGCTGCAGCGCCTGCACGGCCTTGGCCATCGCCAAATAGGTTTTGCCGGTTCCCGCTGGACCAATTCCGAAAGTGATGGTCGTGTGTTCGATCGCATCGATGTAATTCTTTTGACCCGCGGTCTTGGGGCGGATGGTCTTCCCGCGAGCGGAAAGGATTGCTTCACCAAGAACGTCGGCGACCTTTCCGCCATTGCGGGTGATGGTCGAGCCTTCGGTGACGTCGCTGTCGGCGAGTTCGACACCGTTCGCAATCATGTCGATGAGTTCACGGATGTGGCCCTCGACGCGGTTGACCTCGTCGGGCTCGCCGTCTATCGAGATGACGTTTCCACGCGAGCGAATCGCGACCGACGGGTACCGCAGTTCAAGCGACGAGAGAAATCGGTCTTGTGGTCCGAGGAGCCGAACCATGGCGATTCCGTCGACCTCGATGTCGACGCGCGTGACGCTACTCTCCGCCAAGGGAGCCTTCAGTAAGCCCGCCAGCGAGAACGTGGGCGTGGACGTGGAAGACGCTCTGCCCGGCGTTCGCACCGGTGTTGAAAATGAGTCGGAATTCGCCGTCCGCGTGTTCGCGCGCAAGATCGTGGGCAACGGACACCAGTTCGGCGAGGAGTGCTGGGTCGCCCGCGGCGAGTTCAACAACATTCGCATACGCCTCGGACTTGGGAACGACGAGGAGGTGAATCGGGGCACGTGGCGCGATGTCTCGGAACGCGATGATGGTGTCCGACTCGAAGACGATGTCGGCCGGGATGTCGCGGGCGATGATGGCGGAGAAAATACTCATAGAGCCCAGTCTATCCGCGCTACCAGTTACCGCTCAGGGCAAGAATTGCGGCAATCGCGGCGGGGCCTGCCGTCGATGTGCGCATGATTGGCCCGGCTAGTCGAACGGGTGTTGCCCCATCGGTCTCGAAACGTTCGATCTCGTCATCGGAAATACCACCCTCGGGTCCGACGATGATGCCGACGGTGGCCGGGTTGCCGGCCGACGCGAACCACTCGGTCAGACTCGTGGTCGCGCGAGGGTCGAGCACTATCCAGGCCGCCTCGGGCACACGGCCACACAGAGTAGCGGTCGAGACCGGGTCGGTCACCGTCGGGATTCGACTGCGAACGGCCTGTTTGGACGCTTCGCGCACGATCGCCGTCCACCTCGATACACCCTTGGCAACCTTGTCGCCAGCCCAACGCGACACGCTCCGTTCCGACTGCCACGGAATCACCGTGTCGACGCCGAGTTCGGTCGCCATCTGAATCGCCATCTCGTCGCGGTCACCCTTGGCGAGGGCCTGTGCCAGCACGAAACGCGTGCTCGCAGCGGAATCGAATCGAACCTGTTCGACGTCACACACGACAACAGACTTGTCGGCCGATGTGACGACGGCCTCGGCACGCCAACCACCACCGTCGGACACACTAAATCGTTCACCGACGCGAACGCGGGCGACCTGGACCGCGTGCCGCGCCTCGTCTCCCGTCAATTCGACGCGAACGGTCGATGCGTCGAGAGGCGTGTCGGTAAAGTAAAGGTTTGCCATTAGACCGTGAAGAAACGATCGCGAAGTTTGGCAAAGAGCCCCTGGCGGTGCTCGGCAAGATGAGGTGTCGCCGCCGGTCGAAGTGAAGCGAACTCGTCGATGAGTTTCGATTCCTTCGCGTTGAGTTTGCCCGGCGTCATCACCTGAACGCCGAACTTAGCGTCGCCGCGGCCGCTTCCTCGCAAGTGACCGACCCCGCGGCTCTTGACCACGACGACATCGCCGGATTGTGCTCCGGCCTTGATATCGACGGAGACCTCGCCGTCGAGAGCGTCGAGCGTTACGGTCGTTCCGCGAATCGCATCGACCATGTCGATCTGAATCGTTGCGAGAAGGTCGTCGCCCTGACGCGCCCACACCTCAGAGGGTGTGACATGGAATTCGACGTACACGTCTCCCGCCGGACCGCCGGCTTCACCGACCTCGCCGACGCCGCGCAGGTGAACGCGCTGCCCCGTTTCGATTCCCGCCGGGATGCGAACATCGAGGGTTGTCCGGGCCCGAACGCGTCCGTGTCCGGCGCACGTCGGGCATGCGGCCGCAATGACGGTTCCGTATCCTCGACACGAACCACACGGGGTCGCCGTGACAATGTTTCCCAGAAGGCTGCGAACCTGGCGCTGCACCGAGCCACTTCCGCCACAGACATCACAGCGCGAGGCACCTGTGCCGGGCGCACAACACGTTCCCTTACAGGTGTCACACAGCACGGCGGTGTCGACTTCAATTTGGCGATCATCGCCGAAGATAACGTCGACGAGGTCGATGTCCACGCGAAGCAGAGCGTCGTTTCCACGCTGGGCACGCGACTGCGGGCCTCGGGACTGGCCTCCCCCGAAGAACGCGTCGAAGACGTCGCCCATGTTCCCGAACCCGGGCATCCCGCCGAAGTTGCTCTGACCGCCCATGTCGTAATTACGACGCTGTTCGGCGTCCCCCAGCACGTCGTAGGCGTGGGTCACGGCCTTGAACCGTTCCTCGGCGCCATCCTCAGAATTCACATCGGGGTGGAGTTCGCGCGCGAGTTTCCGGTAGGCCTTCTTGATGACGTCCGGGCTGGCGTCACGGGCGACTCCCAAAATCTCGTAATGGTCCATTTATGCGTCATCTCCCAAAACCCCTGTCAAGTAGCTGGCGACGGCCCCGACGGCCGCCATGTTGAGGGGATAGTTCATGCGCGTCGGTCCCAGAATCGCCACTCGTGACGTGTCGCCTCCCATCGCCGAGTACGAGTGCGAAATGATGGCGGTGTCGGACAGGTCATCCGACATCTCACGCCCGATTCGAACACCAGAGTCGTCTCCCTGGGCACGCATTTCACCGAACAGACGTAATAGCGTGACTTGTTCTTCAATCGCATCGAGCACCGGCGCCACCGACCCGGCAAAGTCAATGTCGGCTCGGACAAGTTTGGGTGTGCCTGCAACGATGAGCCGGTCCTTTCGATGCGAATCGACCTGCGATTTGAGTGCAGTTTGGACGTCATCGATAATCGGTCGAAGCGTGAGTGGAACGGAATCGGCGAGCTTCGACATCGCTCCATCCACCTCGCTGAGCGAAACGCTCGACAGTGTTGTCGCAACCCTGGCCCGAACATCGGCGAGGGTCGTCTCGTCGAGTTCGGCGTTGAAATCAACCATCCGACGGTCCACGCTTCCCGCCGCCGTGATCAGAATGATGTAGGCCTTGCTCGGGGACACAGGAACGATTTCCAGGTGCGCGACGCGTTCGTTGCCCAGCGTCGGAAATTGCACCATCGCAACCTGATTCGTGAGGTCGGACAACAGCTTGACGGTGCGAGCGAAGAAATCGTCGAGGTCCAGAGACTCATCGAGGAATCGCTGGATAGCGCCAACCTGCTGAACGGTCAACGGTCGAATATCACTCAGGGAATCGACGAAACGGCGATACCCGAGATCCGTCGGCACTCTCCCGGCTGACGTGTGCGGCGCATGAATGAGGTTAGCCTCTTCCAAAATCGCCATGTCGTTGCGGATTGTCGCCGCCGACACTCCAAAATCGTGGCGTTCCACAATTGCCTTGGAACCAACCGGTTCCCGCGAGTCAACATAGTCCTCGACGATGACGCGCAGAACCTCCAACGCACGTTGCGAAACCATCGACACCTCCCTATTTGGCA
>JAEMRP010000064.1 GCA_016463265.1 Microbacteriaceae bacterium
GATGTCCTGCAGCATGGCCTTGCGACGGTCGCCGAAGCCCGGAGCCTTGACGGCGACCGACTTGAAGATGCCACGAATCTTGTTGACGACGAGAGTCGCGAGAGCGTCTCCGTCAACATCTTCCGCGATGATGAGAAGCTGCTTGCCCGACTGAGCAACCTGCTCGATTACGGGAAGAAGGTCCTTGATCATCGAAATCTTGGAGTTGACGATAAGGATGTAGGGATTTTCGAACACCGTTTCCATGCGCTCGGGGTCGGTGACGAAGTACGCCGACAGGAAGCCCTTGTCGAAACGCATTCCCTCGGTAACCTCGAGCGTGGTGCCGAACGCGTTCGACTCCTCCACCGTGACGACGCCTTCTTTACCGACACGGTCGATGGCTTCGGCGATGAGATCTCCGATTTCCGTGTCGGCGGCCGAAATGGATGCGGTCGCGGCGATTTCTGCCTTGGTCTCGACATCCTTGGCGTTCTTGAGAAGCTGCTCGGTCAACGCGGCAACAGCCTTGTCAATTCCGCGGCGGAGGCTGATGGGGTCGGCGCCAGCAGCAACGTTGCGAAGTCCTTCGCGAACGATGGCCTGTGCGAGCACGACCGACGTCGTGGTTCCGTCTCCGGCGACATCATCGGTCTTCTTGGCGACCTCTTTGACGAGTTCTGCGCCAATCTTTTCGAACGGGTCTTCGAGCTCGATTTCCTTTGCAATCGAAACACCGTCGTTCGTGATGGTGGGGGCGCCCCACTTCTTTTCCAATACGACGTTGCGCCCGCGGGGCCCAAGCGTCACTTTGACTGCGTCGGCCAAAATGTTGAGGCCGCGCTCGAGGCCGCGACGGGCCTCTTCGTTGAATGCAATTATTTTCGCCATGATGCGTGTCTGTCCTCCAGGACGTAGGTCATATCATTGGCACTCGCGGTATGCGAGTGCTAACTCCAAGTTTGGCACTGTCGACAAGAGAGTGCAAATTGACTGTGGAGAAACTAGCGGCGTTTCGCTTGGAAAAAGCCGGTCGACGTCGGAACCAACTCGATCCAGGTGCGGCCAGGGGCCAGCGTGACAATTTCGCCATTCCCTAAAGTGAATACCGTCATCGCATTGGCCAGTTCTTTGGTCCACGTGGCCTCGACAGTCTTGCCGCCGGTCGAGATCCAGGCAACGCCCTCGCCGACCACAAGGGCTTTCGGAACATCGCCGTATTCACTCGACTCATCGACCAATTGCACAACGACATTTCGAGCGGTCAATTGCTCGTCGTGTTCGTCAACATCCCTTTCTCCGCCTGCTTGGAGACGGCCATAAACGCCCGATTGGGGGTCGAACTCCCACGACGGAGAGTTGTAGCGCGAGAACGATGCGATCAGTCGCCTGGCCGTCTTTCCCTCTGCCAGGGCACTCGGGACGACTCCGTCACCGGCGAATTCAAATGCTGGGGCGGGCGGTGCCAGGTCGGATCGTGCCTCAATCAACTCTTTCGCACGAACAATCACGTTGTGCGGCGCGATCTTTGTGTCCGAGCGATAGATGTAGGCCTCCGTGCCCGATTGCCCGTGAATCACATTTTCCAGCCCGGTGTCAATCATCATCTGCACAAACCGCTGCTGACCGCCCGAATACGCAATAACCCCACCGAAGGGCAACGCGATGTCTGGGTCCATCGGCCGAATCGATCGAACTGATCCGATATCGGTGGGGATTACCGAATGCCATATAGCGAGATAACGGGAAAGTCCCCCCTCGACAAGTTCCTCAAAAACGATGTCCGCGTCGTTGAGCCCGACCTGGGGGCGTGCCTCGGGGCTGTTATCAATCTTTGCCATTAACACTGGGTGGTCAAGGGATCCGAAAGTGACGGGGACTCCCGAGAGTGGCGCGTATTCAACCGGCGTGGGAGTTGCCGACGGTGTCGCACTCGGATTGAGGCTTTGCCCGGAAATTAATCCGGGCAATTGAATCGCCGCGACGGCAACGAGAGCCGTCGCCAACACCACGCCAAGGGCTATGAGCAGAAACTTTTTCATCCGAATATGCCCGATCTGGCCTGGTTAGCGAATAAGGTCTGTGCCCACGAGCACAGTAACTTTCGCTCCGGGGTAGGCGTCGGATTGCTTCACCACCGCGATTCCGAGGTTCTCAGCGACGCTCGTCGCGAGCGGAAGGTCTTCGTCCGGGCCGTACAGAACAACACTGATCTCGATGGTGGCATCCGCCGCATCCGCATTAGAGACGCTCGTCCAGCCCTGTGTCGTGAGGATCGCCGCGACATCCTCATCGAGAGTCGCGGAGGTCGTTCCGTTGAGCACGGTGATGGTGAGTTGGTTAAGTTCTTCCTCAGTGAGGAGTTTCGGATCGACGTCAGGAATCTCTGGAGCCGGCGTCGTCGTGATTCCAAACGCCGAGATATCAATCTGCTGCAGGTTCCTGGCATCGAGGACGGCGACTCCGACCAGTGCGGCAAGAATGATCCCCGCGGTGACACCAACCGAAATCAACGTCGTGACCCACCACGGGCGACGATAAACGGGCTGGCGGTGAGCGCCAGCGCGCCCAGCGTAGGCACTCCTATCGTCAAATCGGTCCTGCTGTTTTTTTGCCACGCGCACGTCACATCCGTCTGCAGTCTGTCGGTCTAAAGTTTGCTCGTCTTGGCAAAACTTCGAACCAAAATCGGGTCATACCGCCTCGCAGCGGGTGATTCCATTATCCCGTATAGACGTTGGTAGTAGCGCACGAGTGGCAAGTTCCACACTTTTCGCACCAACGATTCTTTCGATCGAGTGGGTCCCCAGTTCTCGCGTTCAAACTCGATGAAGTCGACATCCTCGGGAGACAACCCTGACCCGCCATGCACCGTGACCTGTCGACCGAGGGGGTCAGTCGAGGCGATGGGCACGCCGTCGAGACTCAACACGAAATCGCCCTCGATTCCCAACTCATCCGCCGCGTTCCCAATCCTGGGGATGACCCGACGACCGTCAAGCGATATCCATCGCACTGTCGCCCGCGCGCAATACGTCACAAATTTCTCACGCTCGGCGGGATCGAGATACACGAGTACCGCGGGCGACGACACCACGATTGTCGCCTTCGGTGTGGCCTTTCGGGCACGCGCCACCGCGGCACGAATTTCTGCCACCGCGTCACCGGCCGTCAAGGTCGGCGGAGACTGCGCGACGATGTCCGCCGCCGCCCGCACGATGTCGAGACGGTCGGATTGCTCGGGCCACACGAGCGCCTCGAGCCAATCGTTGTCAGCCGAGTTGGTCACATCAAGCGGACTGAGGTCAATCCCCTCGCGATGCACGATGTTCGGGCGTCGCGGCGGGTTCGCTCCCCAGCCCGCAATGTCCGCAACGAGTGACACCGTCGACGGCCCGTCTGCAGGAAGCGAGGTAACCGAGCGCCCCCGCGCATTCCATTTGTACGAGTAGCGGTCCGGAAAGAGCGTCAAGCCCGCCGAGGCTCCCACTTCGATCAGGGCGATGGGTCCGCGGATGCGGTCGAGAGCGACGAGTAGCGGAGTGCAGCGGCGGGGGTCATTCGTTTGCGTCGCACGCGTCTTTGCCAATTTTGCGATGGCCGGCCACAGCGCGATGAAGTCGCCGCGGGCGGTCTCGAACGGGCGGAGCGGAACACCGGCAACTCGGGCGCACGTCAGAACGAGGACAGGTTGGCGTTTGGCAAGCGGAAGTTTTGTGACGAGGGCGAGAAGTTCGTCGTCGTCTGCGATTCCGAGCGCCCAGTCCTGATAGCGCGGTGACTCTGCACCTTCGGCGCTGGCGAAACGGCGAAACCAGTCGGCGGTTCCATCCCGCTCGCTGTTTGCCATGTTTCCGAGTTTAATGGTGAGCATGACCGAAAACCCCAGCGAGCGAACTGACGCCGAGTGGCGCGAGGCTCTTACCCCCGAACAATTCCACGTGCTGCGCGAGGCCGGCACCGAGCGCCCCTGGACGGGCGAACTCCTCGAAGAGGATCGGGCTGGCTTCTACACGTGCGGCGGATGCGGCGCTGAGCTGTTCGTCGCCGGCACCAAGTTCGACAGCCACTGCGGTTGGCCTTCGTTCTACGAGACCATCAACCCCGAGGCGGTCGTCTTGCTCGAGGACAACACTCTCGGACAGACCCGCACCGAGGTCCGCTGTTCGTCCTGCAACGGCCACCTCGGACATGTCTTCCCCGACGGTTTCGGAACTCCCACCGGCCTGCGATACTGCATGAATTCGATCGCGCTGAAGTTCACGCCGGACGAATAATCTGAGCCTCGAGTGAGGATTGAACTCACGACCCCTTCATTACGAGTGAAGTGCTCTACCACTGAGCTATCGAGGCATCGCCGTTACGGCAACCGCACTAGGTTATCACGGGCGCGCGACCGTGTTTAGGTAGTGGTGACCCCACTCGCTTCGACGAACAAGGCCTCGAGCGAGAGCAATGGCGTGACATTTCGTTCGATTCGTCCGCGGGCGACATCAATCGCGTCAAGGATTCGAACCGCGTGTGCCGCATCGTGATGAGTGAGCCACGCGGTGATACCGTCTTCGAACTCGGGGTTGGTCAGCGGCACCTCGCCACCGAGTGCAACAACGAGAATGTCGCGGTACAGCGACTCGAGGTCGGTCAGAACCCGGTCAACCCCGTCGCGCAACGACCGAGTTGCCCTGCGCTTTTGGTTTTCTTCGAGATTTTTCACTTGCGGCCGGAGACCGATGGGCACCGCCTCACCGGGGGCGAGCCCGAGTGACTGCAGAAATTCGGATCGTTCGGATTCGTCGCGCGCCTCGGTGTAGGCCTTGGCGTCATCGGTCGCAAGCATGACTATTTCGGCAGCCGCGTTGACGGCTTCCGACACTGCGCGAATTCCAAGAACAAGCGACAGGCTTCGCGCTCGACGCTCGCGCGCTTCGGGTGTCGTCGCAAGGCGACGCGCCATCCCGATGTGGCTCTGGGCGTGACGAGCCGATTGTTCGGCAATCGCGACGTCGACTCCGTCACGGGCAACGAGCATCGCGGCGATGTCCGCGATGGGCGGAACCCCCAAGCGCACGCTGTGGACGCGAGAACGAATAGTTGGGATCACGTCCGCTTCACTCGGTGCACAAAGAATCCAGACGGTTCGAGCGGCCGGTTCCTCCAGTGCCTTGAGCAGCACGTTCGAGGTTCGTTCGGCCATGCGGTCCGAGTCTTCGATGATGATGATTCGCCACGACGATGCGACCGGCGAACGGTACGAGGTCTCGACGAGGTCACGAACCTCGTCGATGGGGATCAACACGCGGTCGGTTGCGAGAACGGTGAGGTCGGGGTGGGTGAGCCCGCGCACCTGCCGGTCGACTACGTCCGCGTCTTCCCCCGCGCCCAACAGGTCGGCCGCAAAAGCCCTGGCGACAAGCGACCGCCCGGAACCGGCGGGACCGGTGATCAGCCACGACTGAGCGAGGGTGTCGGGATGGGCTGCGGCGGACCGCATCTGTGCGATGACGACATCGTGCCCGACGAGATCATCCCACAGTGCGGTCACGACAGTTCGCTCAATCGCGCGATAATCGCATCTCGAATCGCGTCGCGATCGAGGGTCGCATCGACAACAAGAAAACGGTTGGGTTCGGCTGCGGC
>JAEMRP010000003.1 GCA_016463265.1 Microbacteriaceae bacterium
GCGGGCGGCTCGCCCTCGGTAATCAGGTGACGCGGTAGGTCGAACACGTCACAGGCTGCGTAGGCGAGTTCCATGCGGGTCACCGCAGTGTCGCCGACAAGGTGAAAGGTTCCGGTCGCGTCCCGCGCGATGATTCGGCCGATTTGCGCCCCGGCTTCGGATGCGAGGGACGGAGTCGTGATCTGGTTGACGTTGGGGCCGCCCCAGACCTGAAACTCGTTCCCTGCGCGAAGTGACCGCACGAGGGTGTCGACGTAAAAGCCGAAGCCGACGTCCTGCAACCTCGGTGCTTCGGCGATTCGGTGACGTCCCATCACCCCAGCGACTCGAGCGACGACCCCTCGGCCCTCCAGTGAACTGTGAACGGCTTGCTCGGCGAGGCCTTTCAGATATCCGTAATAGTTGATGGCGTTGCCATGATTGGATTCGGGTTCACGATGTCCCGTTCCGTCCATCACCCAGTCGGTCGAAATGAAGATGAACTTCTGCCCGTTGCCGTCCGCGATGCGCGCGAGCCGTTCGGTCAGGGCAACGTAATTGTCGTAGGCTGCCGCCCGGTCGTTGAGTAGGCGCCGAAAGTCGTCCGCGATCGCGCAGTGAACGACCGCGTCCACGCCGTCGAGTGCGTGTGAAATCGATTCGTCGGACGAATAGTCGACGTCAACCAGAGGCCACGACGCGGTATAGCCTGACCGGTTTCGGGTAAGCCCGACGACCGAGTGCCCCAGCAGCATCAGGGACTCGGCGATGTTACTGCCAACGAATCCAGTCGAGCCGGTTATCGCAATTCGTGCCATGGGGTCTCCCTCGGGTTAGTGCGTATCTATATTGTAGATTTGTCCTAACAATCGAAAGGAACGCTGTGAGCGATCTGAATATCGGACTCATCGGTTCGGGCCGAATCGGTCAGGTGCACGCGGGCAGTATCGCCGACACCAAGGGTGCTAACCTCGCCTGGATTTGCGACCCGTTTATCGACGGCGCGACGGCGCTCGCGGCAGAGTTCGGCGGAAAGGTCACGGCCGACCCCGAAGACGTCTTTAAGTCTGGCGAGGTCGACGTCATCGTCGTCGCGTCACCCACACCCACGCACCTCGACATGATCGACCGCGCGATCGACGAGGGAATCCACGTCCTGTGCGAAAAACCCATCGATCTCGATATCGCCAAGGTGGAAGTGCTTCGCGACAAGGCAAACGCGGCGAAGGTTCACATCGCGATTGGGTTCAACCGACGTTTTGACCCTCAATTCGAGTCGATCCAGAAGCGGGTTGCCGCCGGTGAAGTGGGCAAGCTCGAACAGCTCGTCATCCTGTCGCGTGATCCCGGCCCCGCCCCGCGCGCGTACATCGCGGTCTCGGGTGGAATCTTCCGTGACATGACGATTCACGACTTCGACATGGCGCGCTACTTTGTGCCCGACATCATCGACGTGTATGCGGCCGGCACGAACGTCTTCAGTGACGACATCAAAGCCGAGAACGACTACGACTCGGTGTCGGTCACAATGCGAGGTCGGGGTGGCGAAATCATCGTCATCGTCAACTCACGTCACTCGGCATACGGCTACGACCAGCGCCTCGAGGCCTTCGGCGACAAAGCGATGTTTCACGCCCACAACGTTTCGCCGACGACCGTTCAGAAATACGACGCCACGGGAACAGGACAGGCCGAGCCGTTCATCGACGCCTTCCTCGTTCGATACGCGGTGTCGTATCGGCGCGAACTCGCGCTGTTCCTCGACGGTATTCGCGACGGGAAGAACTACAACCCGACGTTCGACGACGGCCGTGCCGCGTTGATCCTCGCGGACGCCGCCACGGAATCGGCTCGCACGGGTAAGTCCGTGTCAGTCGACGGCAAGCTCTAACGGTCAACGTCGAACGGCCCGAGGTTTTCCTCGGGCCGTTCGACGTTGACCGCAATTAACCAAGTAGGGAAAGCAAATACGTGACGCTCGCTCGTGCGTCGATGATGGGACCTTCGCCCTCTGCTGGTTCGGCGGTGACAACATAGTCCTGCTCGAGCACGTACCAGCCGGCGAAGCCCGCCGCCTCGAGAGAATTCACGATTGCCGCGATGTCGACGTCACCCTGACCGAGCGGCACGTACATTCCGGCGGCAACTCCCTCGTAATAGCTCCACTCGCCGGACTTAACCTTGTTCGCTAGCGAGAGGTTGACATCTTTTGCATGCACGTGCTTGACGCGGCCCGCGTGATCGCGGGCAAACGTGACCGGGTCGGCTCCGCCGATGAGCATGTGGCCGGTATCCAGGCAGAAACCGATCGATGTCCCCGCGAGAACGCGCGCGACGTCTTCTGCCGATTCGATGATGGTTCCCATGTGGGGGTGAATCACTGCGAGAATTCCGTATTCCGCGGCAAGTGCCTCGAGTTCCGTGAGGTTCGTGAACAGTGTCTGCCATTCAGCGTCACTGAGCACCGGTCGATTGTCGTAGCCCTCACTGCCGGTACTCGCGGCGAGAACCATGGCCTCAGCGCCGGCGGCCTTGAACACCTCAAGTTCAGCGCGAATCTCGGGTTTCGGGTCGTGGGCAGCGTCGTGCAGGACGACTGGGACGAATCCGCCTACGGCGGAAAGTCCGTGTTCGCGGAGGGTTGCGACACGACCCGCGGCCTCGACCGGCAAGAACCCCAACGGACCGAATTCGCAGGCGCTGTAGCCGAGTTCCGTCATCTCGCGAAGGACGCGGTCTTGACTCATTTGGTGGCCCCAATCGGGAACTTCGATGACGCCCCATGAGATGGGTGCGCCAGCAATCTTTGCGCTCATGATGTGTGCTTTCCTTTCGGTGGATCGACCACGATGTCCGATCCTGCGGGATTGATGCTGATTTCGGGAAAATGTCAAAGTTGATTCTACAACTGCGTTTGATATGACATAGTTAACGTTGTCGTGCATCGCCCTAGGTGCACGAAGGACAATTTAACACTCAAGGAAGAGAGGCTTCAATGTCCTGGAAGAAATTCGCGGCACTCGCCGCAGTCTCATCGCTCGCACTCGCGGGCTGTGCAACGGCCGGTGGCGACACCGCTCCCGCTGCAGGAGACAACGCTGACATCAAGATCTGTGTCTACACGCACGGTGACGGTGGAACGTTCTGGTCGGTTGCTCAGGCTGGTGCCGAAGCTGCTGCGGCAGACCTCGGTGTCACTCTTGACTACCAAGGATCGACGAACGACTCGGCAAAGCAGGCTTCGACCATCGAAGCCGGCGTTGCGGGTGGTTGCTCGGGTATCGCAGCATCGGCTCCCGATGCTGAAGCCATCACGGACGCAATGCTCGCCGCGGCCGCTGCTGGTATCCCCACCGTCACGATGAACTCCGGTTCGTCGGTGTTCCGCGACCTCGGTGCGTTCACGCACGTTGGTCAGGACGAAATCGTTGCTGGACGCGAAGCTGGACTTCGTTTCAACGACCTCGGTGCAACCAAGATTCTCTGCCCCATTCAGGAAGCAGCGAACTCGGGTCTGACCGACCGTTGTCAGGGTGCTCGTGAGACCTTCGCCGGTGAAGTTATTGACTTCAACATCGATGGTGGACTCGCTGACCTCGCTGGTTCGGCTGCCAAGATCCAGGCTGCACTCGAGGCCGACCCGGCCATCGATGGCATCTTCGCGCTCAACGCAGACATCGCAACCGGTGCAGCTCTCGTTGCTTCGGACGCCACTGGTCGCAACGCGATCATCGGTACCGTCGACATGTCGGCTGACGCACTCACCGCAATCAAGGACGGAAAGATGGCCTTCGCCGTAGACCAGCAGCAGTACGCGCAGGGCTACATGTCGGTTGTCCTCTTGTTCCTCAACATCACCAACGCTCACGAGCTCGGTGGTGGACTCCCCATCTACACCGGCCCCGGTTTTGTTACCGCGGACAACGTAGACAAGGTCATGGAACTGGTCGCAGCAGGTACGCGCTAGTCTCTAGCATTACAAAAGGGGGCGGCTGGCGCAGGGAAACCGGTGCCAGCCGCTCTCCTTTATTCTTAGAATTATCGAAAGAGAAAGGTGAAGTCAACGATGACCGCCGTAAAAGCAGATGAACGCGTTCAGCGCATCTCACTATTCACCAAAGCACTTCGCCGCCCCGAACTGGGTGCCCTCATCGGAGCGCTTGTCATTTTTACTGTCTTCGCCGTCGTCGACACGACGGGGCAGTTCGCACAACTCCAAGGCGCCGCGGGTTGGACCAAGTTCGCCGCTCCCATTGGCATTGTCTCAATTTTCGTCGCGCTGCTGATGATTGCCGGAGAGTTCGACCTCTCGTCGGGTGTCATGGTCGGTTCTGCGGGGCTCCTCTTGGGAAACCTCATCAGCGAAGCCAACATGGGTGTGTGGCCAGCCATCCTGACGACTCTCGTGTTCGCGGCATTCGTCGGACTCGCCAATGGGTATCTGGTCATCAAAACAGGGCTGCCGTCATTCATCGTGACGCTCGCGACCTTCTTTGTTCTCAAGGGCATGAACCTCGCCGTCACGAAACTCATCACGGGTACTGTTCGCGTCGATGGCGTAGACACGGGCGAGGGCTTCGAGACCGCTCGGAGTTGGTTTGCAACAAAGATAGAGTTCGGTGGCGCGTCGTTCCAGGTCTCGGTGATTTGGTGGATTGGTTTCACCATCTTTGCGACCTGGCTGTTGACCCGAACCACGTTCGGAAACTGGATTTTCGCTTCCGGTGGTGACCCCAACGCCGCGCGTAACGCTGGCGTCCCTGTTGCTCGAACCAAAATCACACTCTTTGTTTTGACCTCGGTTGCGGCCGCGCTTGTCGGCTGCATGACGCTTCTCGAACTGCGAGGTATGCAGGCGGGGCAGGGAATTGGACAAGAGTTCTACTACATCATCGCTGCGGCGGTCGGTGGAACGCTCCTCACTGGTGGTGCGGGTTCTGCAATCGGCGCTTCGATCGGGGCCATCATCATGGGATTTGCCGCCATCGGCATCCCTTACGCACTGTGGGACCAGGACTGGGTATCGACATTCCTCGGTGTCATCCTCTTCCTAGCAGTGCTGGTCAACACCTGGCTGTCGAAGCAGGCGAAGGGAGCCCGCAAATGAGCGCCAAGAAATCCGCTGATCCGATCCTCGAACTCAAGGGTGTCGGAAAGTCCTTCGGGAACGTCGTTGCACTTCGCGATGTCGACATCGCTGTGTTCCCGGGACAGGTCACCTGTGTTCTGGGTGACAACGGCGCAGGGAAATCCACCCTCATCAAAATCCTGTCGGGAGTGCACAAGGCGAGCGAAGGTGAATTCCTGATCTCGGGGCAAAAAACCGAGTTCAATTCGCCGCGTGACGCAATGTCGAAAGGAATCGCGACGGTGTTCCAAGACCTCGCCACGGTTCCGTTGATGTCGGTTTGGCGAAACTTCTTCCTTGGGAATGAACCAAAGAAATGGTGGAAGCCACTCGGAATTCTCGACACGAAGTTTGCGAAGGAAACCGCCAAGGCCGAACTCCTCAACATGGGAATCGACCTTCGCGACACAAACCAGGCGATCGGCACCCTCTCGGGTGGTGAACGTCAGGCCGTTGCAATCGCCCGAGCGGTCTACTTCGGCGCCAACGTGTTGATTCTCGACGAACCGACGAGCGCGCTCGGTGTTCGCCAGTCGGGAATTGTGCTCAAATATATCCTCGCCGCGCGTGAACGCGGGGTCGCGGTGATTTTCATCACCCACAACCCACACCACGCGTTCCTCGTTGGCGACCACTTCTACCTGCTCAACCGTGGTCGCATGACTGCGTCTTTCATTCGTGAAAAGGTGCAGCTCGACGAGTTGATTCAGGCGATGGCGGGTGGAGCCGAGCTCGACACGCTGACCCACGAAATCAGCGTCATCCGTCAGGATTAGGTTCGAACACAGCAAAGCGGCGTGGGGAAACCTGCGCCGCTTTCTGATTTAACGGTTATTTCTCAACCAGGGTGACTTCGAACGAATACAGGTCGGGCCGATAGTAGTGCGAACCGTATTCGATGCCGACCCCCGAGTTGTCGAAGGCCGCACGCTCCATCGTGAGCAGCGCTGTGCCGCGATCGATATCGAGGAGTCCGGCTTCTGCGGCGTTGGCGGTGCGTGCACCAATTTTTTGCTTAGCGACGCGGATTGTGACCCCACGGCCTCGAAGGATTTCATAGAGCCCCGTGACGGACAGCTCACCTTCAGAGATGTCAAGGAAGTGTTCGGGCAACCAGTTCTCGAGAACCGCGACGGGCACGCCGTTGGCGATACGCAGTCGGCGGATGTGCAGCACAGGCGATCCGATGGGAACTCCTAGGCGATCGGCGACCGTGTCGTTCGCCTTGTCCGCAGAGTAGAACAACAGTTGCGTCGTGGGTTTCTGTTGACCTTTGTTGAGGTCATCAAATAGCGACGTTAACTCGAGACCGCGCGTGACTCGGCCATGGACGACCTGTGTTCCAACACCGCGACGTCGGACCAGAAGTCCCTTGTCAACGAGGTCCTGAATTGCGCGACGGATCGTCGGCCGGCTGAGGTTGAGGCGTCCAGCGAGAGCGACTTCGTTTTCGAGTCGAGCACCCGCGGGAAGAGCACCCTCCATGATCGCTTTTTCGATTCGCTGCTCAACTTGGTAGTAGAGGGGAATTGGGCCAGAGCGCTCAAGGTCAGCAAACAGGTTTGCCATGACGTTGTCGTTCATGTCTCACCCTCCCGCAAGCGAACAAAAGTGCCGTGTTGTCACATTGTACGAACAAATAGACAAACCTCGCATATGTAACGCTACGCTGGCGAGATGCGCTCTGTCCGGCTTTACGTTCCCGCTGTATTTGCGATGGCTTTTTGGGCCACAAACTTCGCTTTTGCGCCGGTGGTGTTGGAATCTATCGGACCCATCCAATTGACTGGGATGCGCTGGTTCATTTCTCTCATCGCACTGGTTCCACTCGCCATGATCATGGAGAAGGCGACCCGCGCTGTCATTGTTAGCGAGTGGAAAACCCACGTTGTGCAAGCGCTGCTCGGCTACGTCGGATACACCCTGCTTCTCTATTACGCGCTCGGCGTGACCTCGCCCGTGACCGCCGCTGTTCTGATTTCGCTCAATCCCGCCACCATCGCCATTGCCGCTCGGTTCGTTCTCCACGAAAATTTGTCCACGCGAACAGTGATCGGAATCGCGATTTCGTTTGTTGGCGCTGTCATCGTCGTGTTGGGAACAGGAATCGCGGGAGAGTTCACGGTCTCGTACGGTGACGCGCTGGTGCTTGTGGCCATCGTCTTGTGGACCGCCTATTCGATGGTGTCCCCGCGCATCACAACGCCGCCCATAACGGCGACTGCCGTCCACGCGGGCATCTCAGGAATCATCATGATTCCCGTGATGATCATCGACATCGCCTTGGGAAACGGCGCGTGGCTACATCTTGACGGGTTCGATTGGCTCGGCATTCTGTGGATTGGGTTCATCCCCTCTGCCGGAGCGTACTTCCTCTGGAACATTTCGTCCGGCCTCATCGGACCCACGCGAACCGGTGCTTTTCTCAATCTGATCCCCGTTTTCACGGCACTTCTCGTCATCGCCGTCGGCGGTTCGGTGACTCCCACCCAACTCGCCGGCGGGGCTCTTGTGTTGATTGGTGTGACCTACGCGAATCGCACGGCGCGAGCCGCTCGGTGACCCTCGCTTAGACTTGCCGAATGGCTCTTTCCATTGGTATCGTCGGACTCCCCAATGTGGGAAAATCGACTCTGTTCAATGCGCTCACGCGCAACAACGTTCTCGCAGCGAACTACCCGTTCGCGACAATCGAGCCAAACATCGGTGTGGTCAACCTGCCCGACCCGCGCCTCGATGTCCTCGCCACGATATTTGGAAGTGAGCGAATCCTTCCCGCGCCGGTGTCGTTCGTCGACATCGCCGGAATCGTCAAGGGTGCATCAGAGGGCGAAGGGCTGGGAAACCAGTTCCTCGCGAACATTCGTGAATCGGACGCAATCGCCCAGGTCGTGCGCGGTTTTGCGGACAACGATGTCATCCACGTTGCGGGCAAGGTCGACCCCAAGGACGATCTCGAGACCATCAACACCGAGTTGATTCTTGCCGACCTGCAGACGCTCGAGAAAGCGATTCCACGCTACGAAAAAGAGGTCAAGGGCAAGAAATTGGAACCCGACGTCCTTGCCGCGGCCGTCGAGGCGCAGAAGATTCTTGACGCAGGACAGACTCTGGCACAAGCGAAATTCGACGCGAGCCCAATTCGGGAACTCGGTTTGCTCACCGCCAAGCCGGTTCTCTACATCTTCAATGTCGATGAGGCAGTCCTCACCGATGACGGGCAGAAGGCGGCACTGGCTGCACTCGTTGCACCCGCGATGGCGGTTTTCCTCGACGCCAAGGTCGAGAGCGAATTGATCGATCTCGATCCGGCCGACGCCCGCGAACTACTGTCGTCGATGGGTCAGACCGAGAGCGGGCTCGACCAGCTCGCGCGAATCGGATTCGACACGCTTGGACTACAGACGTATTTGACCGCTGGACCGAAAGAGGCGCGCGCGTGGACCATCGGTAAGGGATGGAAAGCGCCGCAAGCCGCCGGTGTCATCCACACTGATTTTGAAAAGGGATTCATCAAAGCCGAGGTTGTTGGTTACGCGGATCTCGTCGAGTGCGGTTCGGTTGCGGAAGCCCGCGCCAAGGGCAAAGCCCGGATTGAAGGCAAGGACTATGTCATGAACGATGGTGACGTCGTCGAGTTCCGTTTCAACGTTTAGCTTCCCGCCGGGATTTTCCATGAACGTCGGTGCGAATTTCCCGACTAATGAGGGTGAATCGGATTAGACTTGAGGCATGGAAATCAACTGGCGCGGGGCTGTCGTTTGTGGGGTGGTGCTGATTCTCACAGGATGTTCGAACGCGTTACCAGTGGGAACTCCGTCGGCAATTCCGGAACCAAGCACTTCGCCGACATCGACAATAATCGCTGAGCCCGTGGATGCCACAGAGGCGTTCCGCGAAATCGCACACGCCAGTTGCGACAAAGCGAGTGCCGAGGGTGTCGTAGAAAGCGGCTGGGACGGCACTCAAAAGGCCATTATGATTCCCAAATCGATTGCCTATAAAGACTTCAACGCCGTTTACGTTGGCGAGAACGGAGTTCCCGCGCTGATCTGGGAGACCGATAGTTTCGCTGCCTGTTACTCGTCGAATGCTTACTCGTTGGCGGAAGAAGCGGGTCAAGAAGTCGACCTTGGCCTCACCTTCAATGAAGCGGACGGGACTTTTCAAACGACTCTGGACCAAGGGCCTGACCAAGACCCCTTTGTCGCCACTTACACCGTCTCGAACGGGCTGATTGTGCAGCAACATATCGACGCTGACTGGGGCGAAACCACCGTCGAGGTTACCTACGGGATGCCGTCCGAAGAAGACATTGCGTTCCTGCAGACTGCGGTGGACGCGTTTCTCGCCGAAAACGGGTAGCAAAGTTTCATTTTTCGGAGGGGTAGGAAAGCCATGAGTGCTGCCGATATCGACGCCTACCTTGCCGCCATTCCGGAACCGAAAAAATCGACGTTGGAAGAGATGCGTCGCCGAATCCTTGCAATCGTTCCGGACGCAGAACAAAAGATTTCTTACCAAATGCCGGCCTTCGCGGTGGGCGGAAAAGTGGTGGCCGGGTTCGCGGCATTCACAAAACACCTCGCATATCTTCCCCACAGTGGCAGAGTGCTGAGCCAACTCGATCGCGAACTGACGGGTTTCGTTAGGACACTCGGGTCGTTGCATTTCGCGCTCGACGAGCCGTTGTCGGACGAACTCATCGCCGCCTTGATCGAGGCAAAAATGCGTGTTCTTGAGAGCGACGGTGACTGGAAACGTCCCGAATAGGACTGGTCGCGAATTGTCCACAGAGTGGTGTTGTGTCGCTGCCTCGGGAAAATTTTGTGATGTTATTGTCGCGAGGAGCGGGACTTTCATGGAGCGTGGAGTCCCGCTCCTTCCACGTTGGTAGGGTGAACCCATGACAAAAACGGTTACCCAGTACCGCTCCTCGGTCTGGTTTGTGACCGTCTTCTCGATGTTCTTTGGTCGCGGAATTCTCAATGCCTCGTGGACGAGTCGCGGTCCGGATGTTCGCGACACACTCGGAGTGTCCACGGCCGATATGGGCATCATCGCTACTGTGTTCGCTGCCGGCGCAATCATCGGTGTCCTTGCGTCAGGCGCAATCATTGAGCGATATGGATCGCGCGCGATGGCGCTAGGGACCTACCTCGTGATGCCGATATCGCTCATCGCGGCAATTTTTGGGTTACAGACGCACTCCTTCATTGCCACAACCGTCGCTCTGTTCTTTTTCGGCCTGCCGTTTGGTGCGGCAGATTATGTGTCGAACATCGAGGCTTCCGAATTGGATCGCGAATCGGCAAAGAGCAAACTACCGATGCTGCATGGCGGCTATTCGATCGGAGTTCTCGTCGGCGCGTTGATCACCAGCCTCTTGATTCTTGCCAGTGTCCCGATCGAGATGCAACTGGTCGGAACGGCGGTGTTGATTGGCGGCTGGACCCTGTATCGAGTGTCTGGCTTGCCGAAACACCACGGCAAACATCCCGACCACGAAAGCGGTGTGAAAACCGTTCGAATCGTGCAGACGCCCGAAGGCCGCCGCCGCACCCACCTGATCTCGATTATCGCGTTCGTCTTTGTGTTCGCCGAGGGAGCTGCCGCGGTATTCATTCCACTTGCTCTGACGGAAGCGGGGCGTAGCCCCGCCGAGGCAGCATTCGCGTACACGCTCTATTCGCTGGGCATGGCTTTCTCGCGAGTCGTGGGTGGTCGCATTGTCGACCGAATCGGCCGTCGGGCGGTCGTGTTGTATTCCTCGGTGCTGTGTGCGGTCGGGGTCGGGATTTTCACGTTCGCTCCGTTCGCTCCGGTCGAATACGTCGCCGTGCTCTTGTGGGGAGTGGGTGGTTCGCTGTCCATCGCAATGTCAGTTTCAGCTGTTTCGGATAACAAATCGACGCTCACTCAAGCGCAAAGCACGCTATGGACCTGGGTGTACTTCGCCAATCTCGGAGTAGGGCCTGTGCTGGGCGGAATCTCGATTGTGGCCGGAATCTTTGGCGCGTTCCTCGTGCCGGTAATTCTGTTGGTCGGCGCAGCGTCGATCAGTGCCGTCACTCGCCCGGATCCAGAAGTGGCTCGCCCTTGACTGACACGAACAGTGTCGCGTTGGTCCTGACTCTCTCACGGTTTTGGCGTTAGACTCTGACCACAACTTAAGATGACCGCTCATCGATGCGGGAGAGACCGGTTTCGAGCCGGTCACCGAAGGAGCAAGCCTCCCCGCCAATCTCTCAGGTACGCGTACCGCATCGTCAGGTCACTCTGGAAAGCGAAGCCCAGGCTTCCGCCGTAGGGGAAAGTGTGCAACTCGCGCGAAACTCTCAGGCACAGAAACAGAGGGGGAGTCCCGTCGCCGATCGCCGGCAGCGTGTCGACTTTCGGAGTCTTGGTGACTGAATCCCTCAAACTCTCTCCACTCGATGCAATTCATCGTGCACTCGGAGCGTTGTTCACTGATTTCGCCGGTTGGGATATGCCCGTCCGTTATTCGTCAGATCTCGCTGAGCATCACGCGGTTCGAACTGCAGCTGGAATTTTCGACCTCTCGCACATGGCCGAGATCTACATGGTCGGGCCGGGCGCTGGGGCTGCGCTCGATTTCGCCCTCTCGGGAACGCTCTCGAACATCCCCCTCGGCCGTGCAAAGTACTCGCTCCTCCTGAACGATGAGGGGTGCATTCTTGACGACCTCGTGGTGTACCGTACGGGCGATGAAGAGTTCTTGGTCGTTGCCAATGCGGGAAATCGTTTTGTCGCCGTTGAGGCGATTCGCGAGCGAGCACGCGGTTTTGAATGTGTGGTCCGGGACGACTCCGACTCTGTCGCACTCGTCGCGATTCAGGGTCCGAACTCGTTCGACATCCTCGACAACATCGACGGGCTCGAGGTGGACGGCCTAGCGGAACTTGGCTATTACCGTTGCCTTTCAGCGACGTTCCGCGGTACCGCGGTGTTGATTGGCCGGACCGGCTACACGGGTGAGGACGGTTTTGAGTTGTACATTCCGGCAACCGACGCCGCCGAATTCTGGCGGGCCGCAACGGTCGCCGGCGAGACTCGGGGGCTTCAGGCGTGTGGGCTCGCGTGTCGAGACACCCTTCGCCTTGAAGCGGGAATGCCGTTGTACGGGCACGAACTCAACTCTTTTCTCAAGCCGGTTCAAGTCAACGCCGCCCGCGCAGTTGATCTGACCAAGGACAACTTCGTCGGACGGGATGGCGTCACGGCCGGGGTATCAGCAGGCGCTGCGGTCCTCGTTGGACTTCGGTCCGACGGAAAACGAGCTGGCCGCGCCGACTACGCCGTTCAGTCGAATGGCCGCACGATCGGGACCGTGACGAGTGGCGCACTGTCACCGACCCTGGGTTACCCCATCGCTTTCGCGCTCGTTGAACCCGACTTTGCCAAACTTGGTACGGTCGTCGACATCGATGTTCGCGGAACCGCAATTCCTGCAACCGTTGTTTCACTTCCCTTCTACTCTCGAAAGGCACGCGCATGAGCATCCCCGCCGAACTTCAATACACCAGTGAACATGAATGGGTTCGAATCGACGGCGACCTCGCTGTCGTCGGAATCACCCAGTACGCCGCCGACGCTCTCGGCGACATCGTCTTCGTCGACCTTCCCAAGGTGGGCAAGGCCATCACTGCCGGCAGCGTCGTCGGCGAGGCAGAATCGACCAAGTCCGTCGGAGAACTGTTCGCACCCGTCTCGGGCGACATCGTCGAAGCAAACCAGTCCGTCGTCGACTCGCCCGAACTCGTCAACTCTGACCCGTACGGCACCGGTTGGCTGTTTTCGGTCCGTGTGTCGAGTCTTGGCGATCTCATTTCGGCCGACGCTTACGCTGCCCTGATTGCGGAGTAAAGAATGAGCGATTTCCGTAACCGACACATCGGCGTCACCGGAGACGCGCAGAGCGTCATGCTCGGCTCGTTGGGATATTCGTCGCTTGACGAACTGATGGACGCCGCTGTCCCGCCCGCAATCCGCCAAGATACATTCCTGTCGCGCATCCCCGAGGCCGCCAGTGAACGCGAGACCATCGCCGAACTTCGCGCGATCGCCAACGAGAACACCGTGGGTCGCAACATGATTGGGCTCGGGTATTACGACACCGTCATGCCGAGCGTCATCAAGCGAAACATCTTTGAAAACCCGTCGTGGTACACGGCGTACACGCCCTACCAACCCGAAATTGCGCAGGGCCGTCTCGAGGCACTCATCACGTTCCAGACAATGGTCTGCGATTTGACCGGGATGGGTACCGCGAATGCGGGCATGCTGGACGAAGCGTCCGCTTCGGCAGAAGCCATGCTCATGGCACGCCGCGTCTCTGGCAGCGAATCGAATGTTTTCCTTGTGGACACCGATGTGTTCCCTCAAACCCGAGCTGTGCTTGAGACCCGTGCCGCACCAATCGGCGTCGTACTCAAGTTTGTTGACTTCGCCAACGGAGAAGCCGCTTCAGCGGTTGCCGACGGTGCCTTCGGCGCACTCATTCAATACCCCGGATCGTCTGGTCGCGTTCGCGACATTTCGGCGGACATCGCGGCAGTCAAGGGTGTTGGCGGCGTGACCGTCGTTGCGAGCGACCTGCTCGCGCTGAACCTTCTCACCTCGCCCGGTTCGCAGGGCGCCGAAATCGTTGTTGGTTCGTCGCAGCGCTTTGGCGTTCCGCTTGGCTTCGGGGGACCGCACTCGGCATTCTTCGCCGTGGCCGCGGGACTCGAACGGCAGATGCCCGGACGCTTGATCGGCGTCTCGCGTGACGCTGACGGTCGACCCGCCTATCGCTTGACTCTGCAAGCCCGCGAACAACACATTCGTCGCGACAAGGCGACTTCGAATATTTGCACGGCACAAGTGCTCCTCGCTGTCCTGGCCGCGATGTACGCCGTCTATCACGGCCCGGCCGGACTCCGTCAAATCGCGATCAATGTCTCGGAAAAAGCGAACCGTTTCGCTCGCCGCGCACAGGCCGCTGGTCACGACGTGGTCCACACCGATTTCTTTGACACCGTTCAGATTCGGGTCCCTGGCAAAGCAGCAGCACTCGCAGCCACCGCCCATGCCGCGGGCTTGTTGCTTCACGTCGCGGACGCTGACACGGTTCAGATCAGTTTTGATGAACTGTCCACGGGCTTCGCAACGGGCATTCTGGCTGGCGGCGATGACGTCCTGATCGACCCGATTTTTGGGCTCGCACCCGAAGCGGCATCGACCACGGTTGCCGTGGTTTCTGATACGGCCGTCCCGAGCGCACTCCGTCGTTCGGACGACATCCTCACTCACCCGGTGTTCAACACGTATCACAGCGAAACATCGATGATGCGTTTCCTCAAGCGTCTCGCGGACAAGGACTTTGCGCTCGACCGCGGAATGATTCCGCTCGGGTCGTGCACGATGAAGCTCAATTCGGCAACCGAAATGGAAGCCGTCACGTGGCGCGAGTTCGGCGGGGTCCACCCCTTCGCGCCAGCCGCGGACGTCGGTGGGTATCTCCTGCTCATCTCGCAGCTGGAAGAGTGGCTCACCGAACTCACGGGCTATGACACCGTCAGCCTCCAGCCGAACGCGGGAAGCCAGGGCGAACTCGCAGGTTTGCTCGCGATACGTGGGTACCACCTGTCCCGCGGCGACGTTCACCGTGACACCTGCCTCATTCCGTCGAGCGCCCACGGCACCAACGCGGCCTCTGCTGTTCTCGCGGGAATGAAGGTTGTGGTCGTGGCGTGCCGTGACAACGGTGACGTCGACATTGACGACCTTCGCGCCAAAATCGCCGAGCACGGCGACAATCTGGCGGCGCTCATGGTCACCTACCCGTCGACGCACGGTGTGTACGAGCATGGAATCCGCGAGATCACGGGTGCCGTTCACGACGCCGGCGGTCAGGTCTACATTGACGGTGCTAACCTCAACGCGCTTCTCGGATTCGCCCGCTACGGCGATATCGGCGGCGACGTCTCGCACCTCAACCTGCACAAAACGTTTGCTATCCCACACGGTGGAGGCGGGCCCGGTGTCGGTCCCGTCGCTGCGAAGGCTCACCTTGCGCCGTTCCTGCCGGGTCACCCGATGGCTCAAGCGACAGCCCACCCTGCGTTTGATTCGGCAACGGGCGGCAACGGACCGTTCGTCCACGCCGGTGGTCCGGTTGCGGCCACTCCCTTTGGAAGCCCCAGCATCCTGCCTATCTCGTGGGCCTATGTTCGAATGATGGGTTCTGACGGACTCCGCCAGGCGACCGCCGCCGCGGTGTTGTCGGCGAACTATGTCGCCGCGCGACTTCGCGAGCACTATCCCGTGCTGTACGCGGGTGAAAACGGTCTCGTTGCTCACGAGTGTGTTCTCGACCTCCGCCCGCTCACCGCGGAAACAGGGGTTACGGTCGATGACGTTGCGAAGCGATTGGTTGACTACGGTTTCCACGCACCGACGATGTCGTTCCCCGTCCCGGGAACGTTCATGGTCGAACCAACCGAGAGTGAAGACCTCGCCGAAATCGACCGATTCATCGAGGCGATGATCGGTATCAAGCGCGAGGCCGACGCGGTCGGCGCAGGCGAATGGCCTGCGGACGACAACCCGCTGGTCAACGCTCCGCACACCGCCGACAGCCTGATTTCCGGCGAATGGGCACACCCGTATTCCCGTGAGGTCGCCGCCTATCCGTTCCGTGGCGTCATCTCTGACACGGTCTCGGGTCTGTTCTCGCGCGTAGACCAGCTCAAGTACTGGCCACCGGTCCGTCGGGTAGACGGTGCCTATGGTGACCGGAACCTAGCGTGTGCCTGCCCAGACCCATCGGCGTTTGCCGAGTAAGTCAACACCGTCGGTTTCTTAGGCAAAAAGGCCCGGAAAAAGACCAATCGCGAGCGGGTAACCGACAAACGCAGCGGTGTCGATGATCACGTGCGCGATGACCAGCGGGGCGAGCCTTCGTTTCCACGCGTATAGCGCTCCAAAAACAAGACCCATTGCGATGTTGCCGACGAACCCACCGAACCCTTGATACAAGTGGTACGTGCCGCGAAGAATGGCGGCTGCGGTGATGATGACCCACGGTGTCCACCCGAGCGACTTGAGCCGATCAAAAAGGTATCCGACCACGATGACCTCTTCGCCGATTCCGGCGCGAAGAGCCCACAGGATAAGAACTGGAACGGTCCACCAGTGTGCGTCGAGAGCGGTGGGGATGACCGTTACACCCCGGTTGAGTGCACGCGCGGCTAGGTAGACACCGATTCCCGGGATGCCGATCAGTGCGGCGAGGCCAAAACCAACGGCAATCTCGTGCCGTATTTTCCGCCACGAAAAACCATCCGACCACCCGATGCCGAGAGCACCGAGGCGCGGCGGAGTATCTCGCCACACGAGCCACACCACGAGTGCGACGGGAGCGAGACCCGCGACGACGCCGAGCACTTGATAGATGAGGTCGAACAATTCTTGAGTCGCAAGCGGGCGGTTGAGTGTCGCGGTTTGCTGCGACAGTGGTGTTGGTTGGCTCAGGCGATTCGCGATTCCAACGACGGAATAGAGTGCCGACATGCCGTAACTCAGAAGCAAAACGACGAGGATTTCCCACTTCGTGCGGGTCATTGGCAGTTCCTTCCGTCGTCATGCGGAGTAGCAATATGACGCTTACTAACCTAACCGCTCATAGCACTTGACATTTTGGGTCAAAAAAGTAATAGTCTGAACAGAACACGGGTATGGAACGCGCACCGCGCGGCCTTCAACCAACGTGCCCACCTAGGAGGAAATCAGTGAAAACCAAGCGAATTCTCGCTTCGGTAGCCGCCGTCGGAACGAGCGTCCTCGTTCTTTCCGGTTGTGCGCTTCCGTACCAATCCGAGGTCATCGAAGGGACGTCCATTTCGGTCGCCTGGAATGACATCGCATCGGAGTTCAACTCGGCATCGGCCAGCGGCAACAACGTCGCGAACTCGATCCCGTTGTACATCGCGAACTCCGGATTCAACTACTACAACGCGACACCAGAACTTCAATTGCAGGAAGAGTTCGGGTCGTATGAAAAGACCAGCGATGAGCCGCTCACGGTCAAGTACACGATCAACGACGCTGTGAAGTGGTCAGATGGTGTCGCTGTTGACGGTGCCGACATGCTCCTCTCGTGGGTTGCTGGCTTCGGTTTCTTCAAGAACGCCGATGACTCGTACCTGTTCCTTCACGCTGCGCCTCGCGATGACCTCGCGTCGACCATTCCTACGGTCGATGGAAAATCTCTCGAGTTCGTCTATGACAAGGCCTACGTGGACTGGGAGATCAACTTCGGTGTCGGCGTCTCGGCGCACGGTACCGTCATGATGGCGCATCCCGAAATCACCGACGCTGCAGAAGCAAAAGCCAAGTTGATCGAAGCCGTCATGACCGGTGACGAAGCATGGCTCGCGCCCGTTGCAGAAGCATGGAACACGGGTTACCAGATGACCGACGCATCCGCGGCGGACACTGACCCGACCACTGGTGCGGCGAAGAACCTGTTCCTCTCGAACGGTCCTTACCGAGTCGAAGAAGTTGTTGCCGACTCGTTCGTGACTCTCGTGGCGAACCCGCTCTACACCTGGGGCCCTTCGCCCAAGTACGAGCGCATCACGATTCGTGAGATCGCAGACCCCACCGCAGCAGTTCAGGCTGTTGACAACGGTGATGTTCAGGCAGCGTCGGGACAGCCCACGGCTGACCTGCTCGCGCTCGTCGAGGGACTCCAGAACGGATCCTTTGCTGGTGGTGACGAAGCTGCTTACGAGCACGTTGACCTCACCTTCAACAACGGTGGACCGTTCGACCCCGCGACGTATGACGGAGACGCTGCTACGGCTCTCGCAGTTCGCCAGGCATTCTTGCTGACGATTCCGCGCGACCAGATCCTCGAAACAATCATCAAGCCGCTTAACCCCAACGCTGAGCTTCGCAACTCGCTGTTGACGATCCCCGGATCGCCCAACTACGCGGGCATCGTTGCCGCCAACGGTTCGGACTTCTACTCGGGAACCGACGCCGAGCGCGTAGACAAGGCGACGGGCATTCTTGCCGACGCCGGAATCACGACGCCGATCGATGTCAAGTTCTGGTACCCCACGGGTAACGTACGTCGCCAGCAGGAACTCGAGCTCATCCAGGCGAACGCCCTCAAGGCCGGATTCAACGTGATTGACACGTCGGAGCCGAACTGGGAGTTCACCGACCCGTCTGTCTACGAGATCAACCCTCACGACGCGGTCATCTTCGCATGGAGCTCGACCAGCCTCGCGATCACCGGTAACGACCAGCAGTACGGAACCGGCAAGCCGTCGAACTTCCAGGACTACTCGAACACGTCGGTTGACGAAAACCTGTCGGCGCTCGAGACGGAACTCGACCCCGCCAAGCAGGCTGAACTGCAGACTGCCGTCGAGGCTGCTCTGTGGGGCGACGCTGCGTCGCTGCCGATCTTCCAGTTCCCCGGTTTGACCTGGTGGGACAACGGACTGGCCGGCGTTGTCAACAACCCGCTGTCGCCGAACTACTTCTGGAACTACTGGGAGTGGGCACCGGCTGCTGCAGCGCAGTAACCGATTCACCGCATCAAGGCTGGGGTCGGGCGTGAAAACGCCCGGCCCTTCGCCGTTTAACTGCGTCGGTATACGCGGGTGCGGTGTAGGTGGCTAGTATTGGCACAGTAGTGTCAGCGTTCAACGATGCGGTTGTAGGCAGGAAGAGCATGCTCAGTTTTATCACTCGTCGCCTTGCGGCGACGCTCGCGGTGTTGCTCGTCGCGTCTTTTGTTGTCTACATGCTCACCGCGAATTCGGGAGACCCGCTCGAAGCACTTCGAACGCAAAACGATCCAGCGTCGGTTGCGAAGCGAGCGACGCTCACCGAGAAACTTGACCTGGACACCCCCCCGTTCTTCCGGTATTTCAAGTGGCTCGGCGGAGCGGCGAGCTGTGTCATCGGCCAGTGCAATCTGGGTGTCTCGGTGATTCGCGGTGACGAACCGGTCGCCAGCGCGTTGGGTAACGCAATGCAATCGACGCTGTCTCTCGTGATTCTCGCGACGGTCCTGTCGATTCTGTTCGGTGTCGCGATCGGCATGACCACCGCACTTCGCCAGTACAGCGGCTACGACTACACCGTGACCTTCGCCGCCTTCATCTTTTATTCGCTCCCGATCTTCTGGGTCGCGGTTCTCCTCAAGGAATTCGGTGCGATTCGGTTCAATGAATTCCTGGGGGACCCGCACATCCCGTGGGGGATCGCTCTTGCGATTGGATTCGTCCTCGCGCTGGTGGTCCAAGCGGTCGTCGGCGGACACTTGCGGCTACGACTTCGGACGACGGGGATATCTTTCGCTCTCACGGCGGGGATTCTGATTCTTCTCGACATCACGCAGTGGCTGAAAAGCCCGTCGATTGGCATCGTCGGCGTCGCGTTGCTGGGGACCGGCCTTGGTGCCCTGATGTTGTTCATGACGTCAAATCTGACGAAACGAACCCTGCAGTACTCGGTCGGAGCGACAGTCCTTGCGGTCGTCGCGATGTGGTACCCGCTTCAGTTCATCTGGTTCTATTTCAACAACCCCTTCGCAATTGTTCTCGTCGCGGTGCTCCTCGCGGGTCTCGGTGTCGCTGCCGGCTTCTTCCTCGGCGGAGACGACCGCCCAGAGGCGATGCGTGTCGCGGCGATTACGGGCGCTCTGTCCACCGCGCCACTCTTGCTGGACCAGATGTTCATGCGCTGGGGAGAGTACGTTCAGATCATTCCGCTGCGTTCTGGCGTAATTTCGACCATCGGCGCAAACACCCCGGTGCTCGCGAACAGCGAAGACACGTGGATGCGCATGCTCGACTCGTCGACGCACCTCATTCTTCCCACGGCCGCCCTCATGATTATTTCGGTTGCCGGATACACGCGCTACACCCGCGCAACGTTGCTCGAGGTCCTCAACCAGGATTACGTGCGCACAGCGCGGGCGAAAGGACTTCCCGAGACCACGGTCATCATGCGTCACGCGTTCCGCAATACGCTCATTCCGATTGCCACGATTGTCGCCTTTGACTTTGGTGCGGTAATCGGTGGTGCCATCATTACCGAACGAGTATTCGCCTGGCAGGGAATGGGCGCACTCTTCAACGAGGGCCTCCGTGAAGTCGACGTCAACCTCGTCATGGGCGTATTCCTAGTTACCGGAGTCGCTGCCGTCATCTTTAACATCCTCGCTGACCTAGCGTATTCCGCCCTCGACCCGCGTATTCGCATTACGGAGGCGTGATCATGGCGCGCAAAAAAGTAACCGCACCGAACACGGAACAACTCGCGTTGTCGGAGTTGACAATCGAGCAGCGACAGATCGAAGGGCTGAGCCTTTCGACCGTCGTCCGGCGTCGATTCTTTCAACACAAGGCTGCTGTCACGAGCATGATTGTTCTCGGAGTGATCGTATTGTTGGCGTTCACCTCGGTGGGAACCATCATCGGTGGCACTGGCCGACTGGCCGCAGACACTGCCAGTGGAGAAATCATTCTCGACGGTCTTCGTATTAGCGGGTGGTGGCCATTCGACTGGTATAAGAACTACCCCATTACGACGCCGGGTGGACTTCCGTCGTGGGAACACCCCTTTGGTCAGGACACCCTGGGCAAAGACATCTTCGCTCGTGTCATGCGCGGAATTCAACAGTCGCTGACGGTAGTGACGCTCATTGGCGTCCTCGCCACTGTTATCGGAGTGGTCGTCGGCTCGGTTGCCGGGTTCATTCGCGGGTGGCTTGACAGCCTTCTCATGCGCATCACCGATGCCATCATCATCATCCCGGGCCTCATCCTCGGCGCGGTCTTGGGTCGCACGATCGGCGGAAATGCCATTTCGTTGGGAATCCTGCTGGGGCTCGTGTCCTGGACCGGACTCGCCCGGTTGGTTCGCGGCGAGTTCCTCGCCCTCCGTGAACGTGAGTTCGTCGACGCGGCGCGTGTCGCTGGCGCATCTGATTTCCGCATCATTTTCCGGCACATCCTGCCCAACTCCATCGGAATCGTCGTCGTCAACGCGACGCTTCTCATGAGCGCGGCGATTCTCACCGAAACCGCACTGTCCTTCCTCGGCTTCGGAATCACCGCGCCGGACATCTCGTTGGGTCAAATCATTTCTCAGTACAACGAGGCCTTTAAGACACGGCCGTGGTTGTTCTGGTGGCCCGGCTTCTTCATCGTCGCCGTGGCGCTGTGCATCAACTTCATCGGTGACGGATTACGCGACGCATTCGACCCGCGTCAGCGCAACATGCCCAAATCGATGAGCCTGGCGCGTCAATTCCGTGAGCTGACGGGCTGGGGCAAATAATGACCGAGTCGACGTCAGAAGGCCAGGGCGGCTGCTGCGGCGGCGGCCAGAACGCACAACGCGACGATGAGTTGAACGTTCACGCGAGACTCAACGCGAGCGCTGTCATTCGTGCGGCGCTCCCAGTGCCGGCGAACGAGAGCTGCTGCTCCTCCGGAATCACTGGTAACAAGATCGCCGGGGCGAACAGTTCCCGCGAGGTAGGTGGTCTCGGGCAGGTGCTGCCCCTGGTCGCGACTGGCGATCATGGCGGCGTAGCGACTGGGTGCGGGTGCGGCCCAGACCGAGATGCGGCGATTTTTGAGGAAGAGCGTCAATCCCCACTTGGTGTCGATGCGCTCGATTGCGCCCCACTCGATTTCGTGAGTCGCGACGATGTTGCGGACGTTCACTCCGGTTTCGCGGATAACGAGTCGGGGTCGCCAGAATGTTGCGTAGATGGCCAGTGCGAGGAATGCGGTAACGCTGACTCCGCGCAGGGCGTCGACAATGTCCCCTGTTGCGGCGGTGGTTGCTGCGGCGCCGCTGAAGATAAGGACAAAGACGACAGCCAATACTCGACCGGAGCGGGACACGAACGTCGTCATGCTCTCAATGGTGTCATGGAGGCGACTCGATGAGCGCGAACCCAGTGGTAATCGAAGCACAAAAACTCGGCGTGGACTTTTGGGTTGACGGCGAATGGGTGATGGCCGCCGAAGATTTGAGCTATTCGGTGCGCGCGGGTGAAGTCCTTGCCATCGTGGGTGAATCGGGCT
>JAEMRP010000065.1 GCA_016463265.1 Microbacteriaceae bacterium
GGGCCTCGGTGGGCATCGGTATGGGTCAGGTCAATCGCGTCGACTCGTGCCACCTCGCGGTCGCCAGAGCGGGCGACCGAGCGAGCGGAAGTGTCGCGGCCAGCGACGCGTTCTTCCCCTTCGCCGACGGACTTCAGGTATTGCTCGATGCGGGAGTCACCGCGATCGTTCAACCCGGCGGATCAGTGCGTGACGACGAGGTACTCGCCGCGGCGACCGCGGCGGGAGTGACGATGTATTTCACCAATGAGCGACACTTTTTTCATTAACATTTGATTCGCCATTTGTTTACGGGGACTCTCTAGGATGGTGTCGTTCGTGCATTACCCATGAAAGGAAAATCAATGGACTTCTTTACCGCAATCAAAACTGTTTTAGGTAAATACGCCGACTTCAAAGGCGTCGCATCCCGCTCGGAATACTGGTGGTGGTGGTTCTTCACGGTAATCGCCGCGGTCGCCTTTGGGTCGACGTCGGGCACCCTCGAGGAGCCCAACACAGCCATCACGGGAATCGCGTCAGCGTTTTCTCTTGGGACGTTCATCCCGACCTTCGCGGTCACGTGGCGCCGTTATCACGATGTGGGACTTTCGGGTAAGTGGGTCTTGCTCACTTACATCCTGCCGGTCGTCCTGCTGGTGGTCGCCGTCGTTATCGCATTCCCGATCATCATGCAGGAGTTGGAATGGTACGGAACCATCACACCTGAAGCTCTACCCGGACTCATCGGGGCAGCGCTTGTGCCTATTCTCGGGGGTCTAGCGATATGGATCTTCAACTTCGTTGTCACCCTTCGCGGATCGAAGTCGGCCGCCGAGGGTAACAAGTACGCCGTGTAGTTAGGCGCCTCGCATCGAGTCGAAGGTGTCCATCATGTCTTCGATTTCGCTCATTGACTGCCACGAGAAATCTGTTTCCGTCAAGTCGGAGTGAATCTCGGTCCACAATCGGGACGGTTCTGAATCCAGGACCGTCCCGATTGCTGTCAGGATGTCAACATCGGCGGGCTGTCCGATACTCGCGACGAACGCCGCAAAGTTCACGACCTTCAGTGTGTGGTAGCAATCCGAGCCGGAACGGTCTCCGACGAACGTGATGTCGCCCTTTTCACAGCGAACCTCGATGTGTTGGTAGCGCCCGTCCCGGGAGCTGTATGTCTTTTCCATTTCTCCTCTTTTCTCTCGTGATCTCTTTTCTATTCCGAGAGTATCCCGAGGCACCGACGAGGAACGGGTCAGATTGCGCGGCGGTGGGCTTCGATCCACGCGGCGGACTGGGCAAGATCAATCACGCTTGTGGCGACGTCAAGAATGTACGTGAACGCTTCGTCCTCGGTTGCGACAATCTCCAAATTGTTGAGTTCAAGGAAGTAATTCAAGCCCAGCCATGCAGACCGCTTGTTCCCGTCGAACAAAGGATGGTTTTTCGCGAGAGATTCCATGAGCGCCGCACCCTTGAGATCAATTGTGGGGTAGGCAGGTTCACCAAAAAGCGAAGTTTCTGGCCGAGCGAGCGCTGACTGAATTAGACCGAGGTCACGAACCACAAACCCGCGTTTTTCAATCTGTCGAACGTAAACCTCAAAGGACAAGTAGCGAATCATGCGTCGGCAAGACGCTCGAGCAACCCGGCGTCGCGCGCCATCAATTTGTCAAAGATTCTGTCGGCCTCTGCTGCCGCGTCTTCGCGATCGAAAGTTTCACTGAGAATCTCGATGATGAGTTGGTTACGGGACTTACCCGAGACAGTTGACATGTCTGTCAGCCGCGCGTCGATGTCGTCGGGGAGCCTGAGTGTGGTTGCCATTGTGCAATGGTACCACGTTGGTATCATTTTTCCTAGAACGTTCCCAAATTTCTTGCCGCCAGCGTTGGAATAGACTGGGGGGACTAGTTGTAACGAAAGGTTTACCCGTGCAAAAAATCAAGGTCGAAGGCGTCGTTGTCGAACTCGATGGCGATGAAATGACTCGAATCATTTGGCAGTTCATCAAGGACCGCCTGATTCACCCCTACCTCGACCTGACTCTCGAGTACTACGACCTCTCGATTCAGAAGCGCGACGAGACGGATGACCAGATAACCATCGACGCGGCGAACGCAATCAAAAAGCACGGCGTTGGCGTGAAGTGCGCGACCATCACGCCAGACGAAGCGCGCGTTGAGGAATTCAAGCTAAAGAAAATGTGGAAGAGCCCGAACGGGACGATTCGCAACATTCTCGGTGGAGTGATTTTCCGCGAGCCGATCATCATCTCGAACATTCCCCGACTTGTCCCCGGCTGGAACAAACCCATCATCGTTGGCCGTCACGCGTTCGGTGACCAGTACCGTGCGACCGATTTTACGTTCGACCGCCCGGGCACGCTCACGATTTCGTTCACTCCGACTGATGGCACTGACGCGCAGTCGTTCGAGGTTTTCCAGGCCCCGAGTGCCGGTGTCGCGATGGCGATGTACAACCTCGATGACTCGATTCGCGATTTTGCTCGCGCCTCGCTCAACTACGGTTTGACGCGGAACTACCCCGTCTATCTGTCGACCAAGAACACCATTCTCAAGGCCTACGACGGTCGATTCAAGGACATCTTCCAGGAAATCTTTGACGCCGAATTCGCCGTGAAGTTTGCCGCCGCGGGCATCACCTATGAACACCGCCTCATCGACGATATGGTCGCGAGCGCGATGAAGTGGGAGGGCGGGTACGTCTGGGCAACCAAGAACTACGACGGGGATGTCCAATCGGATACCGTCGCACAGGGTTTCGGATCCCTCGGACTTATGACGTCGGTCCTCACCACTCCTGACGGAAAAATCGTTGAGGCGGAAGCCGCGCACGGAACGGTGACGCGCCATTATCGCGATTACCAACAGGGGAAGCCGACCTCGACGAACCCGATCGCCTCGATTTATGCCTGGACTCGTGGCCTTCAGCACCGCGGGAAGTTGGATGGAAACCAAGCGCTCATCGACTTTGCCGTGACCCTCGAAGAGGTCGTCATCGCGTCGGTCGAGGCTGGACACATGACGAAAGACCTTGCGTCGCTCGTCGGATCTGACCAGAAGTGGGAAACGACCGAGGAGTTCCTCGCGACGCTGGACACCAACCTCCAGAAACGACTCGCGTAGTTCTCGCGCGCCGTCAGGACGGGGCAGGCCCGATTCACCGAGATTGTGGCTGGGCGACAAGTCCTAGGCTGTCAACTGTATGAGCACTAATTCCACATCGACCGACCGCTTCCCGTGGGCGGCAATGACGGCTATCGGTTTCACGGTTTTCGCCACGGTGACCTCGGAGTTTTTGCCGACAGGTATGTTGCCCTCGATGTCGACTGACCTCAACGTCAGCACGTCGCAGATTGGATTTCTCGTGTCGGTGTGGGCGGCGACCGTCGTACTCACCGCCATCCCCTTGTCGCTGACCACTCGTCGTTTCAGCCGTAAGTCCTTGCTGATTGTGTCGGTGGGATTGTTCACGGTGTCGAATGTCATGGCCTCGCTGGCCCCCACCTACGACGTCTTGTTCGCTTCCCGTATCGTCGGAGGGCTCGGCAACGGAATGTTCTGGATGATTGCGACGGGGTACGTGACCACAATGTTGCCCGCCCAGTGGCGGTCTCGAGGATTCCTGTTCATCTCGGCTGGGGCGAACCTCGCCTTCATTGCCGGTTTACCCCTCGGCTCGGCACTCGCGGCTATTTCCGACTGGCGTGCCGGATTCCTCATCATGACGGCTTTGACGATTGGAGCGAGCGTCGGTTTATATTTTCTGCTGATTCCGGTTCCCAATCCGCACACCGAGAATCCCGACGATGCGCACTCGGTCGTCCGCGACCGATCCTTCCGAATGGTGTTGCTCGGGGTTTCGGGAGTGTTGCTGGTCGTTGGAGGGGGGAACATGTTTTACCCGTACATCGCCCCGTTCCTCATCGAGGTCGCGAATTTCACCCCGCTCACCGTTGCCGTTCCCCTCGCGGCCTATGGCGTCGGTGGAACAATCGGAATCGTCGTCGCCGAACGCTTGGGACGTCGCCCCGAAAATTTGTCGAGGAACATTGCTTTCGCGATTTTGTACATGGCGAGCATGATGATCCTTCTGGATTTGGTCGCCGGCTCGCAGGAAGCGGCAATCGTCGCGTGCGCGTTGTGGAGCCTCGGTTTTGCCGTGACTGAACCGCTGTTCGGGCAATACATCATGGAATTGTCGAGCCCACGCCTCCGAGACTTCGCCGGGGCGATGCGCACCACTGCGTGGAACCTCGGAATCGGCAGCGGCTCGTTTTTCGGTGGGGTGCTCCTGGTGCCGTTCGGAATCAGCGCACTTCCCTACATAGGTGCGAGCGTTTTGGTCGGTGGTGCGGCGGTTGCACTCATCGCGAGGCGAAGAGAACGAGCTCTCTGGGCAAACTAGAATGAGGTCATAACAGACCACTTCGCGAGGAGCCCCGTGAACGACATTCACACATTCAACGCCCCCCTGTCCGAGGTTGACCCCGAGATCGCCGAGGTTTTGAAACTCGAACTCGGCCGCCAGCAGGATTACCTCGAGATGATCGCGTCCGAGAACTTTGTCCCCCGCTCAATTCTGCAGACCCAGGGTTCGGTACTGACCAACAAATACGCCGAAGGTTACCCGGGCAAGCGTTACTACGGTGGATGTGAATTCGTCGACATCGCCGAGGCACTCGCAATTGAGCGTGCCAAGTCGTTGTTTGGTGCTGCGTACGCCAACGTTCAGCCGCACTCTGGTGCGACCGCGAACGCCGCTGTCCTGCATGCCATCGCCACCAAGGGTGACACGATTCTCGGTCTCGAACTCGCACACGGTGGACACCTCACACACGGCATGAAACTCAACTTCTCGGGCCGCCTGTACAACGCTGTGGCCTACGGGCTCGACCCCGAAACATTCCTCGTTGACATGAACGTTGTGCGCGATCTGGCGCTGGAACACAAGCCGCAGGTCCTCATCGCGGGCTGGAGTGCCTACTCGCGCCATCTCGACTTCGCCGCGTTCCGCGAAATCGCCGATGAGGTCGGCGCCAAGCTCTGGGTCGACATGGCGCACTTCGCCGGGCTCGTTGCCGCCGGGGTTCACCCGAGCCCCGTCCCTTACGCAGACGTCGTCTCGACGACTGTTCACAAAACTCTCGGCGGTCCGAGGTCTGGGCTGATCCTGTCGCGTGACGAGGAACTGGGTAAGAAGTTGAACTCGGCCGTATTCCCCGGTCAGCAGGGTGGACCTCTCATGCATGTGATTGCCGGAAAAGCTACGGCGTTCAAACTCGCCGCGACCCCCGAGTTCAAGGAACGCCAAGAGCGCACAATTCGCGGGGCACAAATCCTCGCCGAGCGTCTCACCGCGGCCGATGCAACACAGGCTGGTGTTGGCGTGCTCACTGGTGGAACCGACGTTCACCTTGTCCTCGTTGACCTTCGCAATTCGACCGTGAATGGAATGGAAGCACAAGACCTGCTCCACGACGCGGGAATCACCGTCAACCGAAACTCGGTCCCGTTCG
>JAEMRP010000066.1:0-2839 GCA_016463265.1 Microbacteriaceae bacterium
ACCTGCGACCCCTTGACCCCCAGTCAAGTGCGCTACCAAGCTGCGCCACAGCCCGCTGCCTCACGGCAACCTATTCAGCCTATCAAAATTAAGGCGGCCCAAATCAGACCGAGGTGCCCAACAGCTCTTTGACTGCCTGCTCAAAAACCAAATGATGCGCTGCGACGTCCTCGACGGTTGTTGTCGGGCACATGAGCGCCATGTTGTGGAACGGCGTCAACATGATCCCTCGATTGGCGAGGTAAAGGTGCAGGAAGTCCTCAAGTTCGCCGTCTGCGGCGGCGTTTGATTCGCCACCGTTTCGGGGCTCAGGGCTGACGAACCGGTACTCACAGCGTGCACCCAGTTGAGCGATCGACCAGGGCAACTCGTACCTGTCGAAAAGGACGTTCATGCCGTCAGTGAACAGTGTGCACATCGCGATCATGTGGTCGAACGCGGATTCGGTGAGAACGTGTTCCAGTGTTGCCCTCATCGCAGCAACAGACAAGGGGTTGCCGGCAAGGGTACCGCCGACGCCACCCATGTCGACCAAGTCGAGATCGTCGCGGGCGAGGGCCTGTGCTGCAAAATCGGCCGAGAGCCCGTATGCGCCGGTCGGGATGCCTCCCCCGATTGATTTTCCGATAACAACGATGTCGGGTTCGAGGTCCCACGCGCGCGTTGCCCCACCGTAGCCCGCACTGAAGGTGTGCGTCTCGTCGATGATGAGCAGTGCGCCATGTTTGCGGGTGAGTGCACGGACACCGTCGTGATACCCCTCCTCGGGCAGGACGATTCCGATGTTCGTAAGAGCTGGTTCGATGAGAACCGCGGCAACGTCACCGTGAGCGAGTTCTCGCTCGAGCGCGTCGAGGTCGTTGAATTCGGCCACACGACTCGTTTCGAGAACGTCCACGGGCTCTCCGACGTTTCCGGGTCGGCTCATGGACTCACCGTCTGAACCAACCACGATCAGGGATTCATCCACTGAGCCGTGATAGCAATAGGAGTGAAAGAGGATTTTAGGGCGACCCGTAAGCGCGCGAACCAAACGGATAACCCAGCGGTTCGCGTCCGTGGCGGTCAAGGCGAAACTCCAGCGGTCCATCCCGAACCGACGGGTCAATTCCGCACCGACCCATTCCGCATCGAGAGTCGGGAGCATCGTAGTCAATCCGCCCTGGTGTGAGACATGCCCCACAATCGCTGCCGCTACCTCGGGTGCGGCGTGACCCGCCATCGCGCCCGTGTCTCCGAGCGCGAAATCGATGTAGTCGTTTCCATCGATGTCGCGAATCTTGTTCCCGCGTGCCGATTCGAAATACACGGGAAAAGACCCGGCTTTCTTGTTCATCCACGTCATGGGAACTCGACCAAACAGGTGTTCCGCCGAAGCGTACGCGGCCTTGGACTTCGGGTGCGTCTTCTCGAAATCGTCACGCTCTCGAATGAACAGTTCCTCTAGGCGACTGCGGTCAATTTCGGCCATCCGTGCACTTCCTTGTGAATCGTGAATGACCCCAGACTACTCTGCGCGGTGGGCCTCGAGCATATCGTTCAAGAGCGACCACGATTTTCCGAAACGTGGGTGAAGTTCGAACGATTCGACAACGTTGCGCACAATCCACTGTAGGTCGGTGCTTTCGAGGTCGTTGAACGCCGGTTCGAAGTGCTCGCGCGTTTCAACGATGACGGTTGTGTAGGCCCAGAATCCGAGGTCGATGACATAGGTGTCGATCGGGATGAGAAGGCTCTCGGGGACACCGGCCTCTTCGTGCGCCTCCCGCATTGCCCCGGCGGTTGCGTCCTCACCGAACTTCAAGGCTCCACCCGGGATTCCCCAGGTTCCACCGTGATGCGACCACTCGGCGCGCAACTGCAACAAGACACTGTCTGTCGTGCGGTTCCAGACCAGAACACCAGCCGCACCGAACATTCCCCAGACTCGCTCGCCATTAGGGCCGTGGACCCAGTTGTCGCCGAAGTCGCGCTGGTGCGGAGGGGGCAGGTAATTCACGCGACGAGCCTACTTTCGAGGTCCGCGTTTTTCGCGAACACGCATCGACACATTGATAGGCGAGCCCTCGAAACCCCAGACTTCACGGAGGCGACGCGTGATGAATCGACGATATTGCGGGTCGAGGAAGCCGGTCGTGAACAAAACGAACGTCGGCGGACGAGTCGACGCCTGAGTGCCGAACAAAATGCGGGGCTGCTTCCCACCGCGAACCGGATGCGGGTGTGCGGCGGCGAGCTCGGATAGGAAGGCGTTGAGTTTGCCGGTCTGAATTCGGGTGTCCCACGATTCGAGGGCGAGTTCCAGTGCCGGAACCAATTTCTCGAGGTGGCGACCCGTTCGGGCTGAAATGTTGACGCGAGGCGCCCATGCCACGTGAGCGAGATCTTGGTCGATTTCCCGTTCGAGATACCGACGGCGATCGTCGTCCAGCAGGTCCCACTTGTTGAATGCCAACACAAGCGATCGGCCCGATTCCAAGGCCATGTCGATGATGCGAATGTCTTGTTCGCTGATGGGCTCGGTGACGTCGAGAACGACAACCGCGACCTCGGCTTTTTCCAGTGCGGCGGCGGTTCGCAGGGACGCATAGAAATCGGCACCCTGCGCCATGTGCTGGCGGCGGCGAATACCGGCGGTGTCGACGAAGCGCCACACCTTTCCACCGAGTTCGACCTGTTCGTCGATCGGGTCACGGGTGGTTCCCGCCAACTCATTGACGACAACGCGCTCTTCGCCGGCAGTCTTGTTCAACAGTGACGATTTACCGACGTTGGGGCGACCGATGATCGCGACGCGTCGGGGTCCACCGATTTCGGTCTTGGCAACGGCACTGATTTC
>JAEMRP010000066.1:2939-5501 GCA_016463265.1 Microbacteriaceae bacterium
GCAACACTCTTGTCAATTCCGCGCGCATCGGGTTCCCAACCGCCCGTGTCAACCAGGGTGAACTTGCGGTCATTCCATTCGGCCTTGTAGGTGACACGGTCGCGCGTAACACCGGGGACGTCCTCGACCACGGCTTCACGCCGACCGAGAATACGATTCACAAGGGCCGACTTTCCGACGTTGGGTCGACCGACAATCGCCAAGACCGGAAGCGCCGGCAGTTCAATGACCTCGTCGGTATCGCCGAGGTGGGATTCAAGAAGAGAGATGTCCTCGTCATCGAGGTCGTAGTCAGCGAGTCCTTGACGGAGTGCCTCGGCACGCTGCGCGGCGTCGGCGTCCGTAAGTTCCGACATTCGGTCGACAAGGTCGCCAATGTCGTCTTCGTAGTTCTCGCTCATAGGTCACTCTCTGCTCGCACAATGTCGACGATTGCCGAGACGGTGTCCGAAAAATTGATGTCCGACGAATCAACGACCGTCACGCCAGGAGCGGCGGTAAAGAAGTCAACGATGTTCGAATCTTTGGCATCTCGCTCGCGAACCGATGCGGTCGTTTCGGCGAGATCTCGGCCGGCCAATTCGCTAGCCCTTCTAACAATTCTAACCTCTTCGCGAGCGGTCAAGAGAATCCGGGTCGAGGAGTCAGGGAAAACAACCGTTGTCATATCGCGGCCCTCGGCGACAACTCCGGGGAAGCCCGAGGTTGTGGCCAATCGGCGGGCGGAATCCTTCATCCATTCGCGTACCCGCAGATTTTGCGCGACCGCGCTCACGGCGAGGCTGATGAGTGGGTCGCGAATTTTCGCCGTCACATCGACCTCCCCTACCGCGACCCGCTCACTTACTGGGTCGAGCGAAATCGAGTACGGAAACGCGTCCAGTAATGCTGCAATGGCGTCCTCATCCGACAGGTCGATTCCCCGATCGAGGGCCCACCATGTCAGCGCACGATACGCCGCACCGGTGTCCAAGAAGCCAAAGCCCAATTGCGCGGCAACCGCCCGTGCGACGCTCGACTTGCCGCTACCGGCTGGGCCATCGATCGCGACAACAATCACGGGCTCTCGCCCGCGATTCTCCAGCCGCGCGCTTCCAGTTCACGAACCAACGATTCTTCGGCTGTCGGCAAAACCGACACTTCGGCGAATCCAATCGCCGAGCCTGGTGAGTGCTCGAGGCGAAGGTCCTCCATGTTGACGCCGAGGTCGCCGATGTCGGCGAGCAGTTGTGCCAATTGCCCTGGACGGTCGTCGATCACAACCAAAATATGTGCGAATCGGGCGCTGCGACCGTGCTTTCCGGGGATGCGGGTCACTCCCGTATTTCCAGACGCCAAAAGGTCCGCGAGAGCGGCGGTCGGGGCCCCACTGCGCAACGCCGTGACTACCGCGTCAATCCGGTCTCGAACGTCTTCCAGGACGACCGTCACGTCGACGGCGTTGGCACTGAGAATCTGAATCCACAGGCTCGGATCGCTGGACGCAATCCGGGTCATGTCACGCAACCCACCGCCGGCAAGTTCGACCGACGAGTCGGGCGCGCCGATGAGGCTCGTCGCGACCGCGGATGACACAATCTGCGGGACGTGGCTCACGAGGGCCACGGCCGAGTCGTGGTCGGCTGTCGACATCTCAACGAGGTTCGCACCACAGTCGATCGCCAGGTCAGAAACGAGGTTGACCGCGGCCGAATCGGCATCCGGTCGGGGGCACACCACCCACGAGCGACCCGTGAAGATGTCGACGCGTGCCGAGACCGCTCCCCCGCGCTCGCGACCCGCCATCGGGTGCGATCCGACATAGTGCGACAGGTCTATGCCCCTAGATTGCAGGTCCACCAAAATCGAACCCTTGACACTCGTGACGTCGGTAACGACCGCGTCGGGGAAATCTCGCAATTCGCGTTCGACAACAGCGGCGACAACGTCCGGTGGGACCGCCACCACAATCAATGCCGGCGTTTCTCCCTCGACCGCGGGGTGTCCAGCTCCGTACTGAGACGCGAGCGCGACGGCCGTAGGAGACGAATCCACGAGAGAGACGTCGATTCCGTGACGGCGAAGTACTAATCCGATAGAGGTTCCGAGCAGTCCAGTTCCGACGATTCGGACCGGACCGGAGACGCGGGCGTCAGACATGCGCCGCCTCCTCACCGTCGGATTCGCGGGCGAGCGCGAGCACCTGCCCCACTTCAACCTTAGTGAGGTCGCGTGTGTCACCGAGAGAAAGCGAACCCAGACTGAGCGGTCCAAAACTCTTGCGGTGAAGCTCGACGACGGGATGGCCGATCGCCTCACACAATCGCCGAACGATGCGGTTGCGCCCAGAATGCAGCGTGATTTCGAGCAGCGTTTGCCCGCGAGACGGCTCTCCCATGATTGAGACCCGGTCGACCGCAATCGGACCGTCCTCGAGTTCTATTCCGTCTTTCATCTCGCGCAGCGTCGATCCTTTCACGAGCCCCGACACTTTGGCGAGGTAGGTCTTCGCAACCTCGAAAGACGGGTGCGCGAGCACGTGGGCGGCATCACCGTCGTTCGTCAAGATGAGAAGACCAGAGG
>JAEMRP010000067.1 GCA_016463265.1 Microbacteriaceae bacterium
AGCGGGAGGAAGACCGAATCGATGAAAGACAGGTGGTTACTGGCGAGAATCGCCGCTCCAGAAACAGGAACGTTTTCGACCCCTTTAAGCCATGGCCGAAAGACCCGAAGCAGAATCGGACCGAGGACCAGATTTTTCACTATCCAATAGAACACGCGTTCAGCCTAGCCACCCGATGGTCACCGGCGATACCTAGTCAGGGTGCCGGTCAACGGATAGGATAGGCAAAACTTCTGAGTCGAAGGAGACCCGGTGAACGAAACCGCTATGGCCGCCATTGTGAAACACGACCCCAATGCCACGGTCAGCGACCTGCTGGAAGTTCGCTTCCAGGAAACCCCGCAGCATGAATTATTCTCGGTTCCGCGCCAGGATGGTGGTTGGGATACCGTCACGACCGCAGACTTTCGAGCCCGCGTAATTGCGCTGGCCAAAGGTTTTGTGGCCGCGGGTCTTAAGCCGGGCGACAAGGTCGGCATCATGTGTAAGGTCCGATTCGAATGGACCCTGATCGACATGGCGATTGCCTACGCTGGTGCGATTTTGGTCCCGGTTTACGAAACCTCTTCCCCAAGTCAAATCGCTTATGTGCTCAACGATTCGGGCGCGACATCCATGATTACCGAAACAGCCGACATGTTTGCGCGGTTCGACGAAATTCGCGCCGACGTGCCGGGAATTGGTGCAACGTGGCGTCTTGACCTTGGCGATCTGGAAAAACTGCCCAAATCAGGTAAAGATGTGACCGATAAAGAAATCGAGCGCCGCCGCAACCTCGCGAAGGGTTCCGATATTGCCACGATCCTTTACACCTCGGGTTCCACCGGTGCGCCCAAGGGTTGCGTCATTACCCATTCTAATTTTGTGGACCAGATTCGAAACTCGGCTAAAGAGATGAGCATGGTGGTCAACACCGAGGCATCCACCCTGCTGTTTATCACCGCCGCCCACATTTTCGCGCGTGTAGTGAGCATGCTGGCCATCCATTCGGGCGTCCGAGTGGGTCACCAGGCAGACACCAAACTCTTGTTGCCGTCGCTGCAGAGCTTCCGCCCGACGTTCCTCCTTGCCGTGCCTCGCGTGTTCGAGAAGGTCTACAACTCGGCGGAGCAAAAAGCCGAAGCGGGCGGTAAGGGCAACATTTTCCGACTCGCAACCAAAACAGCAATCGCCTACTCGAAGGCACTCGATGCGGGACGTGTCCCGCTCGGTCTTCGACTTCAGTTCGCGGTTTTCGATCGCCTCGTGCTCTCGAAGCTCCGCGCGGCGATGGGCGGTCGCGTTGTTTACGCCGTCAGCGGATCTGCACCGCTTGGGCTTCGTCTTGGTCACTACTATCGCGCGCTGGGAATGAAGATCCTTGAGGGTTACGGACTGACGGAGACAACCGCGCCGGTCACGATTAACGTTCCGCAGAAATTCAAAATCGGAAGTGTGGGCCCGGTTCTTCCGGGCATTTCAGTGCGCATCGCGAAGGACGGAGAGGTCCTCGTCAAGGGCGTCAACGTTTTCGCGGGTTACTGGAACAACAAGAAAGCGACGTCCGATTCCTTCGTCGACGGGTGGTACAAGACCGGTGACATTGGCGCGCTGGACGACGACGGTTACCTGTGGATCACGGGACGAATCAAGGAAATCATCGTCACCGCGGGTGGAAAGAACGTAGCCCCGGCCACACTCGAAGACCCGATTCGTTCAAACCCGCTCGTTGGACAGTGCGTCGCCGTGGGTGACCAGAAACCGTTCATCGCTGCACTCATCACTCTCGACTCGGAAATGCTCGGGCCGTGGCTTCGCAACCACAAACTCGACCCCGACATGTCGGTCGAGGACGCGCGGCAACACCCCGCGGTTCTCGCCGAAGTCCAGAGCGCGATCGATCGAGCGAACTCGAAGGTCTCACGTGCCGAATCGATTCGAAAGTTTGTGATTCTGCCGACCGAGTTCACCGAAGACAGTGGTCACCTGACTCCGAAGATGAGCATCAAGCGTCATGTGATTGTTGCCGACTTTTCGGCGGAAATCGAAGAACTGTATAGCGGAAACCCTGAGACGTCGGGGATCTCGATTGTCGGCTAAGCACGGAACCAATCCGCTGACCTGATCTCGCGCATCGCGCTACGTTTGATTTCGGGGAGAAGTCCTTCGATGTACAATTCGCCGTTCAGGTGACCGATTTCGTGTTGTAGCGCTTGAGCAAGCAGCCCCTCGCCCTCGAGTTCCAGTGGTGCGCCGTTTCGATCGAAGCCAGTGACCCGCGCGAAGGGATAGCGAAGTCGTGGGAATGAGAAGCCCGGAACTGACAAACAGCCCTCGTCCGTGAGCTCCGGTTCACCACGCACCTCCGCCAAAACCGGATTCAGGATGCACCCGATTGCGCCGTTGACGTGAAAACTGAAGGCCCGAAGCCCGACGCCGATTTGGTTCGCCGCGACACCTGCTCGACCCGGAAGCGCAACCGTGTCCACGAGATCGCGAACCAGCGACTGTGTCGGTTCATCGAACCGCACAACCGGATCTGCCACACTGCGCAAAATTGGATCACCGAACAGGCGAATCTCACGAACCGGCATTATTCGTTAGAGGTAATTCCCTCAACGACGAATGCAGCTAGGAGTTCCGCAGCATCGCGAGTGATTTTGTTCAACTTCGTCCAGGTGATGACAGAACCAGCAGCAATATGGGCGTCATAAGGAATTCGAATGACTTCGCGAACACGCGATCGGAAGTGGTTTTCTATCTCGTCAAGTTTGACCAACATCGTTCCCGAGGTTGCGGTATTCAAGGCGACCACTGAGTTGCGAACGAGTTCGGCGCGACCGTTAGATTCGAGCCACGACAACGTCTCGGAAGCCAGGCGAGCTTCGTCGATAGACCCGCCAGAAACGATGACCAGCGCATTGGCGCGTTGAAGAATCGGGCGCATCACCGAGTGAACGATTCCGGTTCCGCAGTCGGTGAGGATCACGGAATAGTAGCGCGACGCGACATCGGCGACGACGTTGTAATCGAATTCGTCAAAAGCATCAGCCAGCGTGGGGTCCGGGTCTGATGCAAGTACATGAAGTCCCGTTTTGTCGCGGCTGACGAATTCAACAAAGTCAGTGAACGATCCAATGGACGGCGCTTTGAGAACCACCGAACGAATCGTGTTTTTCGTCTCTCGAGGAATTCTTTCGGCGAGAGTTCCGCGGTCAGGGTTCGCGTCAATCGCAACGACACGGTCTTCACGGTGTTGTGCCATTGCCATTCCCAACAGCGTGGTGATGGTGGTCTTTCCGACGCCACCCTTGCGTGTCAGCACGGGAACATAGCGCGTGTCGCCGTCGATGGGAGTTGCAATTCGAGAAGTCAGATTCTTGCGCGCAGTCCAGAAACGAGAATCACCAGGGTTCACTGTGTGGAACGTCATTTCAAAAATCGCACGTTGCCACCAACCGAGGGGAACGACCGGCCTCTCTTTGACATCGAGAAGTCGGTCATCCGTCAGCATTGATGATGGTTCCGGGGTGCTCGAGACTCCAGAGTGCCGACGCGAATACACCGCTTCGCTGTCGACGCTGGTCGCTACGAGGAGCGTCGAATCTGCAGAAGCTGGAAGTTCAACCGAGACGCCCGCGGTGATTGCGTCGGGAATAGACGTTGCGTCGTCAATCTCGGGGACGGGCGAAGGCTTCGCCGCGGTCGATCGGGTCGACGACGAGGTTCGCTTACGTTCAACCACACTGACTCCTTACGTGTTTATGTCCGTGAAGACTCATTCTAACCGACAAGCACGACACCCTGGGTGGCGTTCGCCTCCTGCCCGCGTGAAACAGGAGCAACCGAGATACGACGAACAGGCTACTTGACGGCTAAGGTTGACCTTGTGCAGGTTGTGAGCGTGAGTTCCCTCAAGGGTGGCGTTGGTAAGACCACCGTCACGCTCGGTCTTGCGTCCGCCGCGTTCGCCAAGGGGCTTCGAACTCTCATCATCGACATGGACCCTCAATCTGACGTTTCCGCCGCACTTGCGTCACGCTCGAGCCACGGTTTTTCGATTGACTCGGTTCTCAACGACACGAGTAATTCAGTCGTTAGGCAGGCCGTCGTCCCCAGTTCATGGACCGGACCCGATGACGTCCCCGTGCACATCATGATGGGATCTCCGTCCGTCTCGGCACACGACAAACCGACCCCTACGAAACAAGACCTGTGGAAACTCGAAGAAGCACTCGCAACAATCGAATCACAATACGACCTCGTCCTCATCGATTGCCCTCCGTCATTTAATGGTCTGACGCAGACGGCGTGGACGGCTGCCGATTCCGTGGTGATCATCGCCGAGCCGGGACTATTTTCGGTCACTGCCGTTCATCGAACGCTCCTTGCTCTCCAAGCAATGCGGCTAAAAATGTCTCCGAGACTTCGCACAGCTGGAGTCATTATTAACCGATTTCGGCCGGACAGCCCCGAACACGTGTTTCGGCTCGACGAAATGAAGCAGTTGTTCGGCGACCACATTCTGGAACCGATTCTTGACGAGACGCTCACGCTTCAGCAATCAACCGGAGCGGCAGTTCCTATCCATCGCTGGCCAGGCGATTCCGCCCAGACGATTGCCCGCCTTTTCGAGCGCCTTCTCAACAAGGTGATGGTCGAAGAACACGCTTAGTCGTTTTTTAGGATGCGCGCGAGGCGCGCTTGGCGGCCAGATCGTCGGTTGCGACGCCCGCTCGAACCGCGTCAATTGTGATAAGGGTGGTTTCGACTTCACGAAGCACGGCTCCGACCGCAATCCCAAAGACGCCCTGGCCTCGGTTGACGAGGTCTATCACTTCGTCACTCGACGTGCACAGATAGACCGAGGCTCCGTCGCTCATTAAAGTTGTTCCTGCAAGGTCTTCGATGCCTTCGGCGTGAAGTTGGTCGACCGCGATGCGAATCTGCTGCAGAGAGATCCCGGTTTCCAACAGTCGCTTGACAAGTTTGAGGACAAGAATGTCTCGGAACGAGTACAAGCGCTGAGAACCGGAGCCGTGTGCGGGTTGAACGGTGGGAGCGACAAGTTCCGTGCGAGCCCAATAGTCAAGTTGGCGGTAGGTGATGCCAGCGGCCGTCGCGGCCGTCGCACCGCGGTATCCCTCGGCCGACTCGCCTGGAGATTGCGTGAGTTCACTCATGTTGAACCAACCTTCACCTTGTTATTTAACGTTAACGTGTCCCACTGTATCCGTGGACGAACAGACCTGACCGGCCAGATGTGCTTCTGGCGTGTCGCGTCTATCCGATGAGATCGTCAATCGACCTAATCATGACCGAGATGCGTACTTGTTCCAAATTGTGGGCAAGGTCTCGAGCGACGTCCGCGGCCTTTTGTTTGCTCACTCTACTCGCACTTTTCACAATAGGAAGGACCGCGCTGTGGACGATGTCGGCATCTTTTTCCGCTTGCACACGGAGCCCGCGCAGATGGCGTGGCTCGATGCCGGCTTTCTGAAGTTCAACCAA